>NZ_POYH01000023.1:0-34468 GCF_002899995.1 Acinetobacter sp. AKBS16
TGGATTACTCACAACTATTGCCTGTGGTGCGAGTGGTGAGGTGAACTATGCTTTAGAGGGTGCCGTATTTAACGGTGGTTCTTGCGTACAGTGGTTACGTGATGAATTAAAGGTTATTAAGAATGCTAAGGATTCCGAGCTTTATGCAACACGTGTAAAGGATAATAATGGTGTATATGTAGTACCTGCTTTTACCGGATTAGGAGCACCATATTGGGACCCGACAGCACGCGGCGCAATTTTTGGTCTGACACGTGGGGCTAGTATTGAACATATTATCCGCGCAACTCTAGAGTCTATAGCCTTTCAAACTCGAGATGTTTTAGATGCCATGCAACAAGATGCAGAAGAAGAGCTTCGTACACTCCGTGTCGATGGAGGAGTAACGGAAAATAATTTCTTGATGCAATTTCAGGCCGATATTTTAACGACACCGGTAGAGCGTCCAATAATGAAAGAAACTACAGCATTGGGTGCAGCTTTCTTAGCAGGGTTGGCCACTGGTTTTTGGCAAGATCTTCATGAGTTAAGAAATAAATCTGCCATAGAAAAAGTATTTGAACCGAAAATGCCTTCTGAACAAGCTGAACTCATTTATAAAGGTTGGCTAAAAGCAGTTAAGCGTAGTCAAAATTGGGCAGAGGATTGAACTTTTTCTTAACTAGTTGAATTCAATAGTAGGGTAGTCAATGGATAGTTAAATGCTAGAGGATGCAAAATTGATTATTCTACTTTTTTGATTGTTGTTTCATCAATTTGATGTTTTAATTTTTATAAGATCAACAATAAAAAGAACATGAGAAATGAAAGTACAACCTAATGATTATTCAAAAATATATGATATTGCTGTAATTGGTGGCGGTATTAATGGTGTTGGTATTGCCAATGATGCAGCAGGGCGCGGATTATCGGTATTTTTATGTGAAAAAGATGATTTAGCCAGCCATACCTCATCTGCTAGCAGCAAATTAATTCATGGCGGCCTACGTTATTTAGAATATAAAGAATTCAGGCTGGTCAGAGAAGCATTAGCAGAGCGTG
Organism: Acinetobacter sp. AKBS16; assembly: GCF_002899995.1. Classification (NCBI taxonomy): domain Bacteria; kingdom Pseudomonadati; phylum Pseudomonadota; class Gammaproteobacteria; order Moraxellales; family Moraxellaceae; genus Acinetobacter; species Acinetobacter sp. AKBS16. The sequence continues at coordinate 1,042 of NZ_POYH01000023.1, forward strand.
AAGTATTGCTAGCTAAAGCGCCACATATTATTAAACCAATGCGTTTTATCATGCCTCATCGACCCCATTTACGCCCTGCATGGCTAATTCGAGCAGGTCTATTTTTTTATGATCATTTGGGAAAACGAGAAAAATTATTAGGATCAAATCTCATTTATTTCAAAGAAGACAGCCCTTTAAAACCAGCGATAACACGTGGTTTTGAATATTCTGACTGTACTGTAGATGATGCGCGTCTTGTGGTGTTAAATGCACTACAAGCTAAAGAGAAAGGGGCAAAAGTCGTTACACGTACACGTTGTGTTAAGGCTTATAGGCAACAGGAATTATGGCATCTGGAGTTACAAAGCGGAGCTGAGTTTTATCAGGTTCGTGCGAAAGCTATTGTAAATGCGGCGGGACCTTGGGTTGAAGAAATTATTAGTGAAAACCTGAACTTAAGTTCACCTTATCAAATTAGGCTTATACAAGGAAGTCATATTGTTGTGCCAAAATTATATGACTGCCATAAGGCCTTTATTATGCAAAACGAAGATCGACGGATCGTTTTTGCAATTCCTTATTTAGAAAAATATACCCTCATTGGTACAACAGATCAGGAATACACAGGTGATCCACAAAAAGTAGAGATTACTGATGTGGAAATCGATTACCTTTTGACAGTGACAAATTCACATTTTAAAAAGCAGTTGACGCGAGCTGATATTGTAAGTCAGTACTCGGGTGTGCGTGCTTTATGTGATGATGAGTCGGATAATCCATCTGCAATTACACGCGACTATACTTTGGCTCTACAGGCAGAAGATAAAACCACACCATTGCTCTCAGTGTTTGGGGGCAAGATTACAACTTACCGAAAGTTAGCCGAAGCTGCTTTAGAACATCTGGCTCCGTTCTTTAATGACATGGCAGAGGAGTGGACTGCAGATGATCCATTACCTGGCGCCGAAAACTGGACCACACTAGATGATTTAATCAACCAGATTAAAACACGTGTAAGTGGAATTTCTGACTCGCTTGCCAACCGTTGGGCTCATGCATATGGCACAAGAGTGTGGAATATGCTTAAAGAGCGAAATGCTATAGAACAATTGGGTCAACATTTTGGCCATGATTTGTTTGAGTGTGAAGTCAGATATTTGTGTGAATATGAATGGGCTCACACAGCAGAAGATATACTTTGGCGCAGATCTAAATTAGGTTTGGCATTTGATGAAAAACAGGTAAAAGTTTTAGAAGCTTATTTATCAGAACGTCGATTAAAAGACGATGCCGCATAATAAAAAAGGTCGCACATGGCGACCTTTTTTATATAGAGCAATTAGAAGCCAGTTTTTACAGCTTCAAGTAAAGCTGCTTGACGTTCTTTTAATGCTTTAGGTAAGCGTTCGCCAAGTTTATTGAATAACTCAGTGTGGCTTTCAATTTCAGTAACCCACTGGTCTTTATCTTGATTTGTGATGAGGTCAAATTGTTCTTTAGTGAACTCAGTACCTTCCCAATTCAAGTCTTCATATGTTGGAACAAAACCGATAGGTGTTTCAACAGCGTTCGCACGACCTTCACAACGATCAATGATCCACTCAAGAACACGCATGTTTTGACCAAAACCAGGCCATACGAAGTTGCCTTCAGCATCACGACGGAACCAGTTTACATTGAAGATTTTTGGTAATTTGTTGCCAGAAGCTTCAGCTTTTTCACTTACTTTCGCACCAAGGTTTAACCAGTGGTCAAAGTAGTCAGCCATGTTATAGCCAGCAAATGGAAGCATCGCGAATGGGTCACGGCGAACAATACCTTGTTGACCAACAGCAGCAGCAGTAGTTTCAGAACCCATAGTTGCCGCTTTATATACACCGTCAACCCAGTCGAAAGCTTCAGAAACTAAAGGTACTGTATCTGCACGACGGCCACCGAAGATGAATGCAGAAATTGGCACACCTGCTGGGTTTTCCCAATCAGCATCGATAGATGGACATTGACCTGCTGCAACAGTGAAACGAGCATTTGGATGTGCTGCTTTTTCGCCGTTTACGTGAGGTTGACCTTTCCAGTTAGTTAAGTTTGCTGGAACTTCTTTAGAAAGACCTTCCCACCATACTTGACCATCGTCAGTTACTGCTACGTTTGTATAGATAACGTCTTTGTGAAGAGTTGCCATACAGTTCGGGTTAGTTTTGGTATTTGTACCAGGTGCTACACCGAAGAAACCAGCTTCAGGGTTAATTGCATATAAGCGACCATCTTCACCTGGTTTAATCCAAGCAATATCGTCACCTACAGTTTCGATTTTCCAACCTTCATAACCTGCTGGTGGAATTAACATTGCAAAGTTTGTTTTACCACAAGCAGACGGGAATGCAGCAGCGATGTAGTGTTTTTCACCTTGAGGGTTAGTTACACCAAGAATAAGCATGTGTTCAGCTAACCAACCTTGTTCGCGTCCCATGACAGAAGCGATACGAAGAGCTAAACATTTTTTACCCAGTAACGCGTTACCGCCGTAACCAGAACCGAAAGACCAGATTTCGCGAGTTTCTGGGTAATGAACGATATATTTTTCTGGGTTACAAGGCCAAGCAACATCTTTTTGACCTTCAGCAAGTGGAGCACCTACTGTATGTACGCAAGGAACAAACTCGCCATCTGTACCTAATACGTCATAAACTGCTTTACCCATACGTGCCATTTTGCGCATGCTAACAGCTACATAAGGAGAGTCAGTTAACTCGATACCAATGTGAGCAATATGGCTACCTAAAGGACCCATAGAGAAAGGAACAACGTACATGGTACGGCCTTTCATTGAACCTTCAAATAAACCATTTAATTTTTCACGCATAACAGCTGGATCTTCCCAGTTGTTTGTCGCACCAGCATCTTCTTTATTTTGAGAGCAGATGTAAGTACGATCTTCAACACGCGCAACGTCAGATGGGTCAGAATTTGCAAGATAAGAACCAGGATGTTTTTCTTGGTTTAATTTCTGCATGGTGCCGTTAGCGATCATCAAGTCGATTAGACGTTGATACTCTTCTTCGCTTCCGTCACACCATTCGATTTTTGCTGGTTTGGTTAAGTTTGCAATTTCTTCAACCCATGCTATAAGCTTAGGATGACGAACGAATTCTGGTGCGTTCACTGTGGTCATGGTGAGGCCTATTCAAAATATGTACAACGTACAAGTCATTCATTGGGATACAATGAAAGATCAAATAAAAAAGTGGCTGTATTAAAGCATAAAATCATAAAAAAAATAAGACTAAAGACTAACTGGCAGATATTTGGAGTTTTCTTTATTTTTTAATGAAAATCATATGTTTATATGTTTTTATAAGGTTTTTGCTTTTATATTTTTATGTTATATGTATGTTATTTATCTAAATTATTTTATTTAAAATCAATAAATTATGCTTGAAAAATTTTTTTGAGAATTATTATTGATTATACAAATGAAGCTCATTCAAAATTTACATAAAGAGACTTTTAATAGGCGATTTTATATACAAAATAGAATAAAGAACTGACTTTACGATAATAAAATGCGGCCTTTGAAACCTCTTTCAATCATCTATAACGAAAAATCAGGATTTCATGCTTCAAAACATGAAGACGTCTATGAGCAGCTCATGACTGTATTTACAGAATATGGTTTTGAAATACAAGTATTTGAATTAAATGAAAATACATTATTTGATGATTTGATAAATAATGTTATTCATCGACATTCACAAAATGAAAATACAGGAGTGGTTGTTGCGGCAGGAGGAGATGGTACTTTAAATGCGGTTGCAACTAAACTTAAAAATACTTCTATTCCCATGGGAATTCTGCCTTTAGGGACTTTTAATTATGTTGCTAAAGTTTTAGAGATTCCGTTAGACCTTTTAGAGGCAGCAGAGGTTATTGCAACAGGTAAACCTAGGTCAGTACATGTAGCAGTTATTAATGATCATATTTATCTAAATAATGCCAGTTTAGGTTTATATCCTCTTTTTATCAAAAAACGCGAACTCTACAATAAATATTTAGGAAGACTGCCTTTACATGCCTATACCTCAGCTTTAGATGTTTTATTGAGAGAAAATAAATCAATGAAGCTTTCTATAACTGTAGATGGCAAGAAATACCCAGTTAAAGCGCCGCTTATTTTCTTTGGAAATAACCAATTGCAACTATGTGATATGAAGCTCAGAATTGCAGAATGTGCAGCTCAGGGAAGAGTCGCTGGAGTTGTAATTACAAAAAGTGATAAGCTGAGTTTACTAAATATGCTTTGGCAATGGGTTCAAGGTAAAGTTGAAGATGCACAAGATGTATATAGTTTTTGTGCTGATCATGTCATTGTTGAATGTGCAAAGAAAACCAAACTCACAGTGGCCTTAGATGGAGAAATCATAGAGATGAAACCTCCTTTAAATTTCACTGTAGAAAAAAATGCTTTAAATATTATGGTGCCGAATGTTACTACATCTGTCTGATTTACACTTTGGGACAGAAAAAAAAGAGTGTTTAGAGGCAATAAGAGATTTTTGTATTCAGCAAGAGCCTGAAGTGATTGTTGTGAGCGGCGATATTACTCAACGCGCCAAATATGAACAATTTTTTAAATGTCGACAGTATTTAGATAGCCTCAATATTCCTTATCTTGTGGTGCCTGGTAACCACGATATACCTTTGTATCATGTCTGGAACCGTTTTTTTTCTCCATTTACCCGTTATCGATATTTTTTTGGTGAATTAGAGCCGACTTTAGAAACTGAAAATTTTTATATTGTTGGGGTGAATAGTATACGTCGTCGTTATCATACGCGTGGGCATATTTCGATTGAACAAATTCAAGCTACTTATGAGCGTTTAGACAGGGGACCTAAAAATAAAATAAAGCTAGTTGTTTTTCATCAACCCTTTTATACGCCGCCTGATAATAAGCATGGAATAAAAGATTGTCCGGTTCTGGGCAAAATCGCTTTAGAAAAGTGGAGTACAACTGGTCTATTTGGAATGTTACATGGGCATCTCCATAAAACAGCTATATATGATTTAACTCAGATTTATTCTTTAAAAATAGATCATCCTATTTTTGATATACATGCAGGTACAGCAACTTCTACTCGCTTATATCATCATAATCCAAATAGCTTTAATACAATTTCAAATGAAGGGAAAATTCAACATTATTGGTTTAATGAACAGCTGGCTGAATTCACTTCATATTGATTTGGTTTAGATGAGCTTAAATATTTGATTGTTTAAAAAATATTCAAAAAAGAGAAAAATTTTTCTTATTTCCCCTTGAAGCCATTTTTTTCATCCCCACAAAAGTGACATCTAAATATTTTGTTATTGCTCTGGATTAAAGCAATAACGATTAATCAAAAAGACTAAGTCTGATGGAGTTAATTATGAGCAACATTCGTCCATTACATGATCGCGTTGTGATTCGTCGCGTAGAAGAAGAAACCAAAACTGCTGGCGGTATTTTATTGCCAGGTTCTGCTGCTGAAAAACCATCTCAAGGTGAAGTAATTGCAGTAGGCAATGGTCAAATCACTGATAACGGCGTACGTGCTTTGGATGTTAAAGTTGGTGACAAGGTGTTATTTGGTACTTATGCAGGTACAACAGTTAAAGTAAATGGTGAAGAACTCTTAATCATGAAAGAGTCAGACATCTTAGCTGTATTAGAAGGCTAATCGATCCATAACTCAATTCATTATCAGATTCAGTATTTAAAAAGATTCGGAGTTTAATATGTCAGCTAAAGACGTAAAATTTGGTGATTCAGCTCGCTCAAAAATGATTGCAGGGGTAAACGTACTTGCAGATGCGGTTAAAGTGACTTTAGGTCCTAAAGGCCGTAACGTTGTGATCGACCGCTCTTTCGGTGCGCCGCACATCACTAAAGACGGTGTAACTGTTGCAAAAGAAATTTCATTAAAAGACAAGTTTGAAAACATGGGTGCTCAACTTGTTCGTGAAGTTTCAAGCAAAACTAACGACATCGCAGGTGACGGTACAACAACTGCAACTGTACTTGCTCAAGCAATTTTAAATGAAGGTATCAAATCAGTAACTGCTGGTATGAACCCAATGGATTTAAAACGTGGTATCGACATTGCAGTAAAAACTGTAGTTGAAAATATCCGCTCTATTGCTAAACCAGCTGATGATTTCAAAGCAATTGAACAAGTAGGTTCAATCTCTGCTAACTCTGATACTACTGTTGGTAAACTTATTGCTCAAGCAATGGAAAAAGTAGGTAAAGAAGGCGTAATCACTGTAGAAGAAGGCTCTGGCTTCGAAGACGCATTAGACGTTGTAGAAGGTATGCAGTTTGACCGTGGTTATATCTCTCCGTACTTTGCAAACAAACAAGATACTTTAACTGCTGAACTTGAAAATCCGTTCATCCTTCTTGTTGATAAAAAAATCAGCAACATTCGTGAATTGATTTCTGTTTTAGAAGCAGTTGCTAAAACTGGTAAACCACTTCTTATCATCGCTGAAGATGTTGAAGGTGAAGCGCTTGCAACTCTTGTTGTAAACAACATGCGCGGTATCATCAAAGTATGTGCTGTTAAAGCTCCTGGTTTCGGTGACCGTCGTAAAGCAATGCTTCAAGACATCGCGATCTTGACTGGCGCAACAGTTATTTCTGAAGAAGTTGGTATGTCTTTAGAACAAGCAACTCTTCAAGATTTAGGTACAGCGCACAAAATCACTGTTTCTAAAGAAAACACAGTTATTGTTGACGGTGCTGGTGATGCTGCTGCTATCGCTGAGCGTGTTCAACAAATCCGTGCTCAAATCGAAGAATCTACTTCAGAATATGACCGTGAAAAATTACAAGAACGTGTTGCTAAGTTAGCAGGCGGTGTTGCTGTAATTAAAATCGGTGCAGCAACTGAAGTTGAAATGAAAGAGAAGAAAGACCGCGTAGACGACGCACTTCACGCAACTCGTGCAGCAGTTGAAGAAGGTGTTGTTGCTGGTGGTGGTGTTGCGCTTGTTCGCGCTGTAAATGCTCTTGAAGGCTTAAAAGGCGCTAACGAAGATCAAACAGCTGGTATCAACATTTTACGCCGTGCGATCGAAGCTCCACTTCGTCAAATCGTTGCGAATGCTGGTGATGAGCCATCTGTAGTTATCAACGCTGTTAAGAATGGTGAAGGTAACTTTGGTTACAACGCTGCAACTGGCGAATATGGTGATATGTTAGAAATGGGTATCCTTGACCCAGCTAAAGTAACTCGTTCTGCACTTGAGCACGCTGCTTCTGTTGCTGGCTTAATGTTAACTACAGAATGTATGATTACTGACATTCCTGAAGACAAACCAGCTGTTCCAGATATGGGCGGTATGGGTGGTATGGGCGGAATGATGTAATAACGCATAAACGCTTTAACCCAAAAAAAATCCCTGCATTCGCAGGGATTTTTTTATTTTTCCAGTAATTTTAAGAATAAGTTAAGTTCAGAACCCTAAAATTAAAACAGGAACAGCAGCTAGAAGTTCCTCTTTTGTTACAACCATGCTTATCTATTTATAAGCATGGTTTTTTTTATCCAAATAAAATAATAAGCCAAGTGGCAACAATAATAGAAAGTGCAACAAACTGAGCGGCACTACCCATATCTTTCGCATTTTTGGAAAGTTGGTGTTTCTCGAGTGAAACTCGGTCAACCACTGCTTCAATGGCAGAGTTGAAGAGCTCAACAATGATGGCAAATAAACAGACAATGATCATCAGGGCATGTTCGCCGCGAGTTACATCCAGGAAAAAGCTGACAGGGATGAGTACAAGATTAATTAAAACAATTTGCCGAAATGCAGCTTCATTTTGATAAGCAGCTTTAAATCCTGAAATTGAATAACTGGTAGCGTTCAAGATGCGCTTTAGGCCACTTTTACCTTTATAGGGAGAATAACTATCCATTCACTTATATTTTTGACACTTTTCATGCATTATATAGTGCAGCCCTTAAAAAAATATTAAATCTTTTTTAAAGATTTTGACTTTATAACTCCATAGAGAAGAAGAGATGAAAAAACTATTTGTAGCCTTAGGACTTATCATGGGTAGCTTGCATATAAGCTATGCAGAACCAGCTTCAGCTCAACAAGTACCCGGATATTACCATCATCAATTTGGTAATTATCGGATAACTTCCTTGCTCGATGGCACTATTTATCTAGATCCTAAATTGTTTAAAAATTTAAGTCAGGCTGAAAAAACTAAAATTTTAACGAAATATGCTGCTGTAAATGAGAAGGGGATTCAGACTTCAGTAAATGCCTTTTTAGTTGATGATGGTAAAAGTTTGACGCTGGTTGACAGTGGAGCTGCGAGTTGTTTTGGCCCACAGTTGGGTTCAATTGCTAAAAATCTTGAATTAGCGGGCTATCAACTTGCTAATGTGAAAGCTGTTTTATTGACCCACTTACATCCAGACCATGTGTGCGGTATTGCTCAAAATGGAAAAGCCGTATTTCCTAATGCAACCATCTATGCTCATGAGCGTGAAGCAGATTATTGGTTAAATCCAGCAAATGAAAAAACTGTACCAGCGGATAAAAAAGAAAATTATTTAGGTACTGTTAAAAACGTAAAAGCTGCACTTGCACCTTATCAAGCAAAAAAAGCATTCAAAACCTTTAAAGATGGTGATGTTATTCAAGGTTTTGAAGTGATCAATACACAAGGGCACACACCGGGACATCATAGCTTCCGTTTGAAGAGTAAAGGGCAACAAATTGTCTTTGTTGGTGATATTGTCCACTCACATTCTTTACAGTTTGATGCTCCAAAAACTGGGGTAGATTTTGATGTAAATTCAGAGCAGGCAATTAATACTCGTTTAAAAATGTTTGCTGAAATTTCAAATAAGCAACAATGGGTAGCTGCCCCGCATTTACCATTCCCGGGAATTGGTCATGTGTATAAAGTGAATGCTGAGCAGTATCAGTGGATTCCTTTATATTTTAATAACAGTCTTGATAAATAAAAAAACAGGGCATTCATTGCCCTGTTTTTTTATGAAGATTGAGTTATTTTGCTGCTTTTTCAAAATTAGTGACAGCTTCGCGACCGAGTGCTGGGTCATCTGTAAAGACGCCATCAACGCCTGCCTTGAAATAGGCTTCAAACTCTTTTAATGCACCAGATGGACAACGTTCTGCAGGTTTATCTGAGCTGCACTTTAACGGCGCTGGTAAGAAGTTATTTTCTGGTCGGAAAGTATAAGGATGTACTTTTAAGCCAGCCGTATGTGCATCAGAAATAAACGTACTAGTTTTATAAGAGCCATCATTATTAAAGGTCAGTATGTAACCTTTACTTGGTCCTACACCATTTGCATATTTGGCAACATCTTTTAACCCTTGTGCTGTGGCCAAATCAGCATAAGTTTTAGTGTCACCAGACTCTACGAAGTCTGCTGGTCGAGATGTTTTTGAATCGTATAGCTGAATAATTTGTGCATGTTTAAGCGTCTTATGAAGATTAAGCTCATTTTTTAAATATTTTAAATTACTCACTTCAAAAGACTGTAAATAGACAGGTGCGATATCACGTGTATATTTATATTTGGCTAAGGTTTTTAGAAGAGTATCTTCCATTGCCAGATTTTGATTTTTAAAATAAGTCGGATGTTTCGTCTCAATATATAAGCCTATAATTTTCCCCGTCTTTTTATAGTTAGCTTCGGCAAGCTCAATGATTTGTTCTAGAGTTGGGACAGGGTAAAGGTCATTATAAGCTGTGTTGGCTGGTCGAAACTCAGGAATACGTTCACGCGCTTTAAGTTGCTGTAATTCACTTAAAGTAAAGTCTTCCGTGAACCAACCGGTTAAGTCGACGCCATCAATATTTTTTGTTTTTTTACGGTCTGCAAACTGACTTAAAGTGCTTACATTGGTTGTTCCACCAATCTCATTTTCATGGCGGGCAACCAATACGCCATCTTTTGTAGAGACTAGATCCGGTTCAATGAAATCTGCGCCGTCATCAATCGCTTTTTGATATGAAGCTAAAGTGTGTTCAGGACGTAAAGCGCTAGCGCCACGGTGTCCTACTACTAGAATTTTAGGAAGTTGATATTCTGGCGTGGTTGGCGTCGTTTCAGTTTTATCGTCATCATTACAACCAACCAAGCTAATTAAACTTAAGCATAAAAGTGCTTTTCTAAACATAATTCTACTCATATTGTTTTAGTTGAAACGACTCAAGTTTCAGGGCTTTGTTTGACATGATCATGAAGAATTCATGAATTTTAAGTGACACTCGTTAACTGGTTTTTTATTGGTTTGTTGGAAATATTCAATCACGCTTTGTTTTTGTCTTAATTACATTTATTGTTTAATTCTACTTGTCTTTTTTATACCGCTCGTTGATCATCACAAGGTCTCGAAGCGGCATTTACTTCTGTTAATTAACGACATCATACCGAGCAGCCATGCTATCTAAATTTTTTATTCAACGCCCCATTTTTGCCAATGTATTGGCGATCATTGTTATGGCTTTCGGTATTTTTTCGGTTATGAATTTGCCTGTAGAACGGTATCCAGACATTGCTCCACCTAAAATTACTGTGTCGGCCAACTATAGTGGTGCAGATGCACAAACGGTTGAGCAAAGTGTTACTCAAATTTTAGAACAGCAAATACAAGGGATTGATCACTTACTCTATTTTAGTTCATCAAGTGACTCATCTGGACGTAGTCGAATCACTATAAGTTTTGATAACGGAACAAATCCGGATACTGCTCAGGTCCAAGTACAAAATAGTATTAGTGGTGTCATACGTCGCTTACCTGATGAAGTTCAACGTCAAGGTGTTACGGTAAGTAAGTCACTGGGTGACACTTTTATGGTAATTGGCTTATATGACTCGACTGGTAAAACAGGAAACATTGAGCTATCGGACTATTTAACTACGCATGTGGTAGATAATCTGAACCGTATTGAAGGGGTGGGCGAAACTGATGTATTTGGTTCACAATATGCCATGCGTATCTGGTTAAATCCGGATAAATTAAAACAATATAATTTAATGCCAAGTGATGTAGCGAATGCAATCACCGCACAAAATACTCAGGTCGCCGCAGGGGCAATTGGTGACTTACCCGTAATTGACGGTCAATATTTAAATACAAAAGTCACAGCAGGTTCTCGCTTAAAAACAGTTGAGGATTTTAAAAATATTGTCGTGAAGTCGAATAAAACGGCGAGTTATGTGTATTTAAAAGATATTGCCAGAGTTGAGCTAGGTGCAGAAAACTATCAGTCTTTTAACACTATTAATGGCTATCCTGCCGCAGGTTTGGGTATTTCTTTATCTTCGGGTGCAAATGCAATTCAGACCTCTAAGCTCATCCACCAAACTCTAGATCAGCTTACAACGAAACTACCAGCGGGTTATAAAATCGTTTATCCACGAGATAATACGCCCTTTGTTCAAGAGTCAATTAAGGAAGTAGTAAAGACTCTGGTAGAGGCGATTATTCTGGTTATTTTGGTCATGTTCCTGTTCTTACAAAGCTGGCGTGCTACGCTCATTCCGAGTATTACCGTTCCAGTTGTAATTTTAGGAACCTTCGCTGTCTTATATGTGCTTGGTTTTAGTATTAACACCTTAACGTTATTTGCGCTGGTACTCGCGATTGGTTTGCTGGTCGATGACGCGATTGTGGTCGTAGAAAACGTTGAGCGACTCATGCATGAACAGCACTTATCTCCTAAAGAAGCTGCTATTGAGTCGATGGGGGAAATTAGTGGTGCCTTAGTCGGGATTACGTTGGTTTTAACTGCTGTTTTTATTCCAATGTCCTTTTTAGGCGGTTCAATTGGGGTGATTTACCGTCAGTTTTCTATTACTTTAGTTGCCGCTATGGCGTTGTCCCTTATTGTTGCGCTCATTTTAACACCGGCTTTATGTGCATTAATTTTAAAACCAAACCCTCAACCTCAGCGCTGGGCCGTATGGTTTAACCAAAAGATTGAGCAACTTAAAAAGCAATATATCAAGCTTGTTCAGACGAGTATTCATTACAGTAAATCAGTTATTGTGATTTTTGTGGCTTTAATTGCCGTTTTTACGCTGTTCTATAACGGTTTAAAAAGCGGTTTTATTCCTAAAGAAGACCAAGGGATTTTAAGTGTTCAAATTAAGCTCGTAGACAGCGCACCAATTTCTCAAAGTCAGAAAATTGGTGAGCAAGTCCGCCAATATTTCTTAACTCAAGAAGATAAAAATGTAGATTTGGTTTTAATCCGCTATGGACGAAATTATTCGGGCACAGGACAAAACTTGGCACAAGGGTTTATTGCTCTAAAACCGTGGGATGTCCGAACAGGAAAAGAAAACTCGGCTGAGGCTATACAAAAGCGTGCAATGAAATACTTTAGTCATTTTAATAATGCACAGATTAATGTGACTTTACCTGCCTCAGTTAATGGCTTAGGTCAAACAGATGGTCTGGATTTATGGATTCAGGATTTGAATGGGCAAGGGCAAGATTTTCTAGATAGTGCCTTCCGCCAATTGCAGGCTCAAAGTAAAAATTATTCAACTTTCGAAAACTTTGATAAGCAGTCAACCAATAGCAAGGCAAATCTTAATATTAAGATTGACCAGAAACAGGCACTAGCAAATGGACTACAGCTATCGGCAATTAATAACACTTTGTCGAGCGCATGGGGCGGAACTTATGTAAATGACTTTATTGATCGGGGACGTATTAAACGTGTCATGATTCAAGGTGATGCCGAGTTTAGATCTAAACCGGAAGATTTATATAACTGGTCTGTACGTAATGACCAAAATGAAATGGTTCCGTTTAGTTCATTTGCCAACTTTAGCTGGGGCGGGGCGCCGGAAATTGTAAAACGCTATATGGGATATAGTGCTTTACAACTACAAGCAGATGTCGCGAGTGGCAGCAGTTCTGGCCAAGCGATGAAAGATGTAGAACAACTTGTTAACCAACAAAAAGATATTGGTTTAGCGTGGACAGGTTTATCTTTTGAAGAACAGAAGTCGACTAATCAGGCCGTATGGTTATATTTAATTTCGGCTGGATTTATTTTCTTATGTTTAGCTGCTTTATATGAAAGCTTAAGTATTCCCGCCGCCGTAATGACATCTATTCCGCTTGGTGTAGGAGGAAGTGTGATTTTCTCTTATATTTTTGGTTTGCCAAATGACGTGTATTTCCAAATTGCGCTATTAACGACTATTGGTTTGTCATGTAAAAACGCCATTTTAATTGTTGAGTTCGCGGCCTTAGCGCAAGAAAAAGGTAAGAATGCCATTCAGGCGGCCTTAGAAGGTGCGAGCTTACGATTAAGACCGATTCTAATGACCTCTTTAGCCTTTGGGGCAGGCGTAATTCCGCTTGTGTTTGCTCAAGGTGCTGGTGCGGTTAGTCGTCAAGAGATTGGTATTAGTATTTTAGGTGGCGTGATGTTTGGTACTGTGCTGGTTCTGTTTTTTATTCCGGTTATGTACGTATTATTACGTTCACTGTTTAAATCGAAAGCTTCAACCTAAAAGTAAACAATTTAAAAACGGGCATCAAATCAAGTATATTAAGATTAACTTTTCTTCTTATATTTGATTTTGATGCCTCAAGAAAAAAAATTAACACAGCAGCAGGTTATCGCACTAGAACGGGATCTTGCCAAGTTCGCAACCATGATGGATAGTGCGGTCCGTATTCCTTTTACAAAGCAGGGTATTGGCGCTGATGCTGCCTTAAGTACTATTCCAATTGCCGGTGATGTCGCTGGTTTCGCATTGACTTGTTATGCCATCTATAAAGCCAAACAAATTGGTGTGCCTCAACATAAGTTGACTCCAGTCATCAAACTTGCCGTTGTAGATGCTGTAGTCGGATTTGTTCCAGTTGCAGGGACTATTTTCGATATTTTTATACGTCCCAGTCGAAAAGCATTAGATGTGGTGCATACGCATATACGTGAAGAATATGCGATTCAGAGTGATATTCATGTCATTCATCCGTATTTACATGAAAAGCTCGAAAAGAAGCAGCAACAGTCGGCATTCTGGCGTAACCCTGTTGTGAGTTGGTTATGGTTGCACATACCCGATTTATTAGGTGCGTTTGTACTGCTTTTAATTGGCTTAGCTGTGTGGTGGGGTGCAAGTTACTTTTGGGGGCTTTATCAAACTATGTAATCAAAAAAATAAAGCCTCCATTTGGAGGCTTTATTTTTACATTAAACGTTTTATGGGCAATCTAATTGGTGTAGAGCTGCCACACGTTGTTCAATTGTAGGGTGAGTTTGGAACAATGCAGCTAAACTAAAGCCTTGTTCTTTACCTTCCGCAATTGCGAACGCTTTCATTTCTTTTGGCATTTGGTCAGGTAACTCTGTTTCAGCTTGCAAACGTAATAAAGCAGAGATCATCGCTTGTTTACCAGCTAAACGCGCACCGGCTTCATCTGCACGGTATTCACGGTAACGAGAGAACCACATCACAATGGCAGAGGCAAGAATACCGAACACGATATCTAGAACCATTGTAATGATGAAATAACCCATACCTGGGGCTTCATTGTCTTGACGACCAAAGACATTACGGTCAATAAAGTCACCTACTACACGAGCAAAGAACATAACGAAGGCGTTTACAACACCTTGGATGAGTGCCAATGTGACCATGTCACCATTTGCAACGTGGCCGATCTCGTGCGCGAGCACAGCACGTAGCTCATCTTTGTTCATACGCTCAAGTAGACCGCTTGAAACGGCAACTAAGGCATCATTTTTATTCCAGCCTGTTGCAAAGGCATTAGACTGATATGAAGGGAAGATACCAACTTCTGGCATATTAATACCAGCACGTTGAGAAAGTTCAGCGACTGTTTGCAATAACCAGCTTTCAGCTTGGTTACGAGGAGCATTTGGGTCAATCAGTTCTGTACCAGTAGTTTTCTTAGCCATCCATTTGGACATGAATAGAGAGACTAAAGAGCCCACCATACCGAACACAAAACAGATGACTAAAAGGTTGCCTAGATTTAAGCCACCCGCGCCATGGTAACTACCGAC
Source organism: Acinetobacter sp. AKBS16 (assembly GCF_002899995.1). Taxonomy (NCBI): domain Bacteria; kingdom Pseudomonadati; phylum Pseudomonadota; class Gammaproteobacteria; order Moraxellales; family Moraxellaceae; genus Acinetobacter; species Acinetobacter sp. AKBS16. The sequence continues at coordinate 16,124 of NZ_POYH01000023.1, forward strand.
ACCGAAGAGTGACAAAATAATGCCAGCTACAACCAGTACCGCGAGGTTGGTAAGCAAAAACAAACCAATCCGCATCATTGAGAAAATCCTCTTATAAATAAAATATTATCTGATTTATAAATTATAAATCACTCAGCTAATATGCGGCGCTTAGGGGAAAAATTCAAGAAAAAAATAAGGAATCAATACATTCTTTGCGATCGAAGAATGTATTTAAATTAAACAAGTTATTAGAAGGCCCCTCTGAACACGACAGTGGGGGTAATAGATCATTACAATTTTTTGACAATAGAATCCGCTAAATAAATAACCGTAAGGTATGAGGCCTTTTAAGCTTACTCAATCCGGATATGTGCAATAGCAGTTGCATTATTGGTGACATAAGTTCCCGTAGGTGCGTCTGTATATGTACCATCTGGCAATGTCACGATTTGGCGCGAGGAAGAATACTTAATAGGCTGAGCAGAGACTTGCGTAGAGGTACTGTGCGGTATGGCTGGCTGGTTTATCGCTTGGGCAGAAATACTTGAATTGCTAAAAGAAGAAAGGCCTACACCAGAAGAATATAAGTTTTGGTAACGGCTTGTGACTCGGCGAACATAATCTTGGGTTTCACGGAATGGGGGAATACCGCCATATTTATCGACGTTTCCTTCTCCTGCATTATAAGCGGCAAGGGCCATTTGCGTATTGCCGTTAAAACGTTTGAGCAACCAACTTAAATATTTAGCACCAGCGAAGATGTTTTGCTGAGGATCATAAGCGTTAGATACGTTAAAGCGACGAGCAGTAGCCGGCATAAGCTGCATTAAACCTTGGGCGCCAACTGGAGAGCGGGCATTTACGTTAAAGCCAGACTCGGTATGCATGACGGCTTTGATTAATCCTTCCGAAACGCCGTGCTGTTGTGCTGCCTGCTTAATAATATGGTCAAAAGCATTTTTGTTTTTGCTATAGCTTGGTAGAACCGAAGCCTCTGAAGTCCCCCAGTTGCTATAACTATGAATATTACTATCCGGGTAGTAGGTGACTTTTACTTTTTTGAGTGAATGGTCATAACTTTTACGGTTAGTCAGTAAAGTACTGCCGTTTTTGTCTTGATAAATGTACATCTGACCTGCTGAAGTCGGCATTATACCTACCGAAAAAGTGGTCATCCCCAGTAAACAAGAAAAAAGATATTGAACCGAATTTTTCATTTTATGTTATTCACAATTTTAGGGTCTCAAAACTTGTCAAAGAGTTTATCAAAAAATATTACTTAAAGAAGTTTTGTGTAATTTTTTTTATTTTGACTCTTTGAAAAAATCAAGCAGTTTTGCTCGAATGATCATCAAAAAAAATTAAAAAAAATTTTTAAAATGATTCTATTGACTTGAATAAATATTTGAAAAATAAGGGTAAAAATCATTGGTTAAAAAATGATCAATTTAAATAAAACCCTTAACAGAAGGTCAAAACAGTTTGTCAAGTATTAAGAAATCCACAATTTTATCCACAGGTTTTGTGGAAAACTGTGGAAAAGTCCAAAAAGTAAGCATTTTGCGCAAAAAATGAACTCATCGGTCAAAATAGCGCACTGCTTTTGCATCATGCCTGAGCATTATGACGACTTCAAGAATTGAAACTATTCTTTTGATGCGATTCTCATCCGAATCATATAAAATTGCGCGGTATTTTTATTTATGGGTATATCTCGTCTATGTACGCGCCAGTTGAGTCCAACGAAGGATTTAATTTTAAGCCTGAACTTCCAACAAGCTCGGCCTATTATCGTTTGCTTAAGAAGCTTCGCCGTCAAGTTGGACATGCCATCCGTGACTTCAATATGATTGAAGATGGTGACAAGGTCATGGTGTGTGTGTCTGGTGGTAAAGACAGTTATACCTTGCTCGACATTTTGTTGCAGTTCAAACGTATTGCACCAATCAACTTTGATATTGTTGCGGTTAACCTTGACCAAAAGCAGCCGGGTTTCCCTGAAGATGTCTTACCACGTTATATGGAAGAGAATAACATTCCGTATTACATTTTGGAAAAAGACACTTACAGCATTACCAAACGTTTAACTCCTGAAGGTAAAACGTACTGTGCTGTGTGTTCACGTTTACGCCGTGGTTCGCTTTATGGCTTTGCTCAAGAAATTGGTGCAACCAAAGTTGCGCTAGGGCATCACCGTGATGACATTATTGCTACTTTCTTCTTGAACTTATTCCATGGCGGTAGCTTAAAGGCAATGCCACCTAAGCTTTTATCGTCAGATAAGAAAAATATTTTGATTCGTCCTTTGGCTTATGTTGAAGAAAAGGACATTATCAAATATGCAGAGTTACGTAAGTTCCCGATTATTCCGTGTAACCTTTGTGGTTCACAAGAGAACTTACAACGTGCCATGATCAATGAAATGCTTCGTGAATGGGACAAACAGTATCCAAAACGTTTACACAGCATTTTTGGTGCGTTACAGAACGTTTCACCTTCACAACTTGCTGACCGTGATTTGTTCGATTTCGAAGTTCTTGACTCGCAGCGCGAATTAGACTTTAAAGATCCAGAAGAACTGAAAAAACGTTTAGATGTAGTGAACTTAAGCTTTGCTGCTGAATAAAACGAATTAATAAGTCAATTGAAGGCACTTTATAAACAAGTGCCTTTAATGTATCAAAATACTAAAAAATGAATGTTCCGTACAAAAAGTCATAGCTCAACCTTAAAATTACATGCTATAACAACGCTCAAGCAGAAGTGCTTCACACGATGTTGTCTGGATAGGCAACACTAGAGAAATTGAACAAATAAATTTGAGGAAGAATCATGCCTGCATTTTTAACTGATGATTGGTTTGCGACTGTCGAAAAATTAACTGCTGAAGCAGGTGATCTTAATTTGCCACCAGCTCTTGCGAATTTGGCAATTAATTTAGTAGTTACAGATGCTTCTGGAAATACCGAATTAGCGTTAGATGGGGGTAAAATCCAAAAAGGTTTGTCTTCAAATGCCAAAACTACATTAAACATGGATGCTGAAACTTTACGTAAAGTATTCCTAGAGTTTGATATGGCAGCTGCTATGCAGGCATTCATGACTGGTAAAATAAAAGTTCAAGGCGATATGTCTCAGTTAATGGCTTTACAAACAGCTAAACCAAGCCAAGAACAAAAAGATTTGTTCAAAAAAGTATTAGAGCAAACCGCTTAAACTAAAAAAGAATTCATATAAAAAGCTTACCCGAGAGGTAAGCTTTTTATTTATACAAACAATGAATTTATCAACTTTTAGATGATAAAAACTAGATATTAATTCGCGTTTGTGCCGTTTTAATGTGCTCAAGATAAGCACGTATACGAGTCACATACTGAACTGCTTGTTTGTATCGACCATTGCGAGTTTTGTTACTCTGCAAATAATTATAGAGATTAACCCATTGGTTCGGGTCTTTCCCTTGGGCTTGCAAGCGCTTTTGAATCTGGTTCACCGCACCCGGTCCCATATTGTAAGCCACAAGTGCATACCAGTTGCGATCTGGGAAAGGAATATCATCATACTCACTTAACATGAGATCATAATATTTCGCACCACCCTGAATACTCTGTGCTGGATCGTTACGGTTACTTACACCCATTGCCCGAGCTGTACTATTGGTTAACATCATTAACCCACGTACACCTGTTGGTGAAACAGACTCTGGCTTTAGGTACGATTCTTGATAACCAATCGCTGCAAGCAAATGCCAGTCTAAATCGTACTGAGCAGCACTTTGTTTAAAGCTTGCTTTGTAAATCGGTATACGTGCACTTAAGTCACGTTGAATCGTAGACCAAGCTTCTGGTTTTACAACATTACGGTTATAAAAAGAAGCAAGTTGCTGAGTTAGGCCATTTTGTTTGCTTTGACAAACAAAACCGCTTGCTGTTTGTGTAAGCGGGTCATCTGCTTGTTTAAACACCCAGCTTAAATTCGGATTTAATCCATTTTTTTGCAAATTTACGATATCACCACAACTTGCAGAAAAAGACATTAAACCTTTGTTCTCGATTGAACTTAAGCTTGCGGTTGTCATGGCAAGATTTGCTTTACCTTGCTGAACCCACTTAAGCGCCGTGGCATTATCTGTCACGATTTTGAAGTCCAACTTTACATTTAAGCTTTGTGCATAGTTACGCGCTAAGTCATAACCAAAGCCGTGTAAAAACTGATCTTCTTTAAAAACAGTCGTTGGGCTTTCTACAGCAACCACTGTTAATGTGTTTGTGTTAACTACAGTATTGTACTGTAGGGTTTTTCCTGCATTGATACTATGAAAGGGAAAAAACATAGTGCTGAGCGCAAGAACTTTCAATGGGAGAGAAGAAAATAAAGAGCTAAGGCCAAGCCTCGACCCAGAACTTGAATTACTGTGCATGTTGTCTCCGCTACAGGTAATTTATGCCCTAAAAGTCAGACAAAAAGCTGCCATAACTTCTAAAAGTTGATAAATTCAATAAGGGGTGGGCAGTCATGACGTCATTCAAAATGACATGAAATGAAAAAAGCAAACTGTGTAGAAAATCTACATAGTTTTTGAGTGGGTTAAAAAATACTCAACATTTAAGATGCGCGCATCATAATATTGATAAAAAGTATTGTCAAATTTTGTACAATTAAATATCCGATATATCATCATAACAACATGAATTTATTAAGGAAGAAAATTTATACACTTCTGATGTGAGAAAATAGGGTATAAAATGCTACATCTTGTAACCCTTATGTTGTTAATCAGTGGTTTTTAATCATGAAATCTAACTTAATCACTCGGTCAGGCCATGACAAATTAGTTGCTGAATTAAAACAACTTTGGCATGAAGAAAGACCAGAAATTACGAAAAAAGTAAATTGGGCTGCAAGCCTCGGTGACCGTAGTGAGAATGCAGATTATCAATATAACAAGCAGCTCCTTAGAAAAATTGATCGACGAGTACGCTACTTAGGAAAGCGTTTAGAAGAGTTAAAAATTGTTGATTACTCACCTGAGCAAGAAGGCAAAGTTTACTTTGGTGCTTGGGTCGACATTGAAAATGAAGAAGGGGAGCAAAAAACTTTACGAATGTCGGGGTAGATGAAATTTATGATCACCATCCTCAGCATATTTCAATTGAGTCACCTATGGCACGTGCACTCTTGAGTAAAGAAGTCGATGATGAAGTAGAAGTACACACGCCTCTGGGCAAAAAGCTGTGGTATATCAATGCAATTCGCTATGAAAAACCTAAAAATGATGAAATTTAGATAGATTTGTTTTTATTTTGAGCGGTTGAATTAAAAATTAAATAAAAGATTTGCCAACTTGCATTTTTGTTTATATTATAGCGCTCGTTGGAAGCGTGGCAGAGCGGTTTAATGCACCGGTCTTGAAAACCGACGAGGGTGTGAGTCCTCCGTGAGTTCGAATCTCACCGCTTCCGCCAAAATTCTTAAAAAGCCCTTGTTAATGACGAGGGCTTTTTTTTATGCATATAAGTTACTAAAAAATGATCGTGCTCCCTTCTATATATTTCTAAGTATGGTCTCTCCCGTACGAGGGTTCGTCAAAGTGACATTTTCTAGCGCTTGAATGTACCAAGAATGATTCTTCTGGGTGAGCACAGTAAGAATGAGAGTATCAATCTGATGAGGCCCTTGAGGATGAGCTACGCCTGCAGTGAGGCGGCTCCAAAAATGTGAAATACATATATCCTCACTCATAGGTATGAGGTCTATCAGCTCATTCTCTAGTGTTGAATCACGATAAATGGTTTCATGAATAGGTTGATGCATTGCAATAATTTCATCAACTCCTTTAACGTAGTGACCGAAACGGTTAACGAAAGTCGCATCTTTATCAAAAAGAGCAGCAAAGGCCTGCATATCATGCTTATTCCAAGCGGTTTGAAATGCTAAAGGTATTTCTTTTGGGGTTATTATGTGTTGACTCATACCAGCACCACTGTTTAATTTTTTAAGTCCATTTTCAAATATTATAAATAAAGATACTTCGTCATGCTTAAATGAAACAGGTGATCTTAGCTCGCCTTCCAAGAGTATCTTCGTTTTAACCCATACAACTCACCACACCAAATAGGGTAGGTTGAGTTATGGGGAGAGCATATAAATAACTGTTCGCTCAATCTGCTTAATGGAGTTAACTTTTTATAAAATCCAGATAAAGATATAAGTTAAATAGAATTGATGCATACAATTTTAATATAATGTTAATAATCAACCATCATGCATAAATTTAAATACACTCTTTTATTTTTTAAGAACTCTTTTGATAATTTAGAACTAAACAATTAAGTTTAAAATATGGAGAATTTGTATACAGGATGGCTTTTATTAGTTTAATTAAAATGAGAACTATATAAATCTTGTGAATTCTAGCTTTTTACTTCATTAGTTTTGTACGTTTTTATCTTAAAGATAATCATAAAATTAGAATAATAATATTAAATATTTGATTTTTATTTATAAATTAAAATTAACAGCTAAGGTTCTTACTCTGTTGAATAAACATCAAAACTAAAAAATTTAATCTTGCTTTAAGTTCTCTTAATTAATTTATGGCCTATCTAGATTTCGTTAATGGGTCAGAAAAATAAATTATGACTTCATTTAAGCCAAATCAGAAAATTAAGAGAGTATAAAAATGAACCAGTTTGTAACGAACACGAAAAATGTAATTCGTGGAAAGTATCATCCGGAATTTTTGCAGAATGAAGTCTTAGCCGATATTTTTGCTCATACTGCACAAACTCTTCCTGATAAAACGGCTTTAATTGAAGCAGATAAAACGCTGAGTTATGGTGAGCTGTATCAGCAAGCCTTAATTATGGCTCAACATCTGGCTTTAAAAGGGGTAAAGCCAGGTCATATTGTAGGACTATGGCTGCCGCGTGGTATTGAGCTTTTAAAAGCTCAACTGGCCATTTGTTTAAGCGGTGCAGCTTGGCTTCCTTTTGATATGGATACGCCCGCGGACCGTATTGCGGTATGTCTTGAAGATGCCGAAGCGGTAGGAATGATTACTACAGATGAATGGTATGAACATTTAGCTGAAGTGCCGCAAACAAAATGGACCAACACCGAGCTGCAAAAACCATTAAGCGAAAGTGTAAGTTTAGCGAAAACCACTCCAGATCAACCTGCCTATATTATTTATACCTCGGGTTCGACAGGTAAACCCAAAGGAATTGTGATTACTCAAAAAAATATTTGTCACTTTTTACGTAGTGAAAATAGTATTTTGGGTATTCAAGAGCAAGACAAGGTCTATCAAGGCTTTTCAGTCGCTTTTGATATGTCGTTTGAAGAGATTTGGCTTTCTTATTTGGTAGGTGCAACGTTGTGGATTGCACCGAAGTCACTTGTCAGTGATCCTGAGCGGTTATGCCAAACCTTAAAGCAGGAACAAATTACAGTACTGCATGCTGTTCCAACGTTACTTGCCTTATTTCCTGAAGACGTACCTAATTTAAGAATTATTAATTTAGGTGGGGAAATGTGTCCAGACTCACTGGTTGACCGTTGGGCATTACCTCATCATCAAATGTTTAACACCTATGGACCAACCGAAACCACGGTTTCTGCAAGTCTTGAGTTATTAGAACGCGGCAAACCTGTCACCATTGGCAAGCCCTTACCAAACTACGGTATGTTGGTTATTAACTCTGAAAGAGAGTTGCTCGAGCAAGGTGAAACAGGGGAGTTATGTATTTTTGGTCCAAGTGTGGCACAAGGCTATTTAGGACGACCTGATTTAACCGCAGATAAGTTTATTGAAAACCCTTGGGCAATGAGTGTAGAGGAAGAATTACTCTACCGTACTGGGGATTTGGCTAAAATTGATGAGTTTGGTCAAGTACACTGTTTAGGTCGTGCCGATGACCAAGTTAAAATCCGTGGTTTCCGTGTAGAGCTTGGCGAGATCGAAGCTGCGCTTTGCGATATTGACGGAATTGGTACGGCAGCCGTTATTCTTCGTCCTGAAGACGGCATTGATCAACTTATTGCGTTTATTGCACCAGAAATTGATGCAAAGCAAGCTATAGAAATTAAAGAACTACGCCATAACTTGAGTCAGCGATTACCGCCTTATATGGTGCCAAATCGTTTTGAGATTATTGAAGAAGTTCCACGTCTATTATCTGGGAAAATTGACCGTAAAGCTTTAAAAGCAAGACCGCTCACAAGTGTGGTAGATCGCAGTGAATCTGACCAGCCACAGAACCCAGCTGAAGAAATCCTATTTGAAATTTTGAATCGCTTGTTCCCGAACATGCCGATTAAACTCGATTCAGATTTCTTCGATGATTTAGGCGGGCATTCACTACTCGCCGCTGTTTTAATTTCAAATCTGCGTGAGCATGTGGAATATAGCCATCTGACCATTCAAAACTTATATCAAGCGAGAAGAGTAGGCGCGATTGCTGCACTCATGTTAGAGCAGCCTGAACCTACTTTATTTGATAGCCAAATTGGACAAGATAACCCTCGTAATCAGACCTATAAATGGTTATGTGGTATTGCACAGCTTGTAACTATTCCGGTTTTAATCTCGATTAATATTTTGCAGTGGTTAGCGCCATTCTTTACCTATCACTACTTTACCGGTGGAACTCGCGACAGTATTCCGTATGCGATTGCGTTGTCTTTATTGGTGTATGTCAGTGTCATTATGAGCAGTTTTGTACTGTCGATTACGGTAAAACGACTATTAATGTTAGGAATTGGCGCAGGGCGTTATCCATTATGGGGATTAACCTATTTCCGTTGGTGGCTAGCGGACCGTATTAGTAATATTTCACCTGTCTATCTCTTGTCGGGTTCGACTTTACTTAACTTATATTTGAAAGCACTTGGTGCAAAAATCGGTCACGACGTTACCATTAGTTCTGTACATATTCGTATGCCATCTTTACTGACTATTGAAGATGGCGTGAGTATCGGTTCTCAGGTGAATTTAGAAAATGCCAAAGTTGAACATGGTTACTTGGTATTAGGTTCAATTCACCTTAAACAAGACAGTTATGTAGGTTCGTATGCTGTATTAGAAGAAAATACAGTGTTAGAAAAACAGGCCCATGTAAATGCCTTAACTTCAATTGAATATGACACAGTTGTACCTGAGGGCGAAATTTGGGATGGAACACCTGCTCAGAAAATAGGGCATATAGATGAGCAAGCTAAATTGCCAGAGCGTCCTAAACTATCGTTTATACGTAAAATTGCTGAATATGGGTACTATGGCGTTAGTGCATTAATTATTGCCTGTCTTTTCTTTATTCCAATTTTTCCAAGCTTCCTTTTGGTCGACTGGCTAGATGTAAATATATTTAATATTAACCCGAACAACCATTTGCAAATCGCGCTTTATTATTTCATTTTAGCGATTCCGGCTAGTGCAATGATGATGATGATTACTGCGGTGATTTCTTCAGGTCTGCGTAAAATCGCATTGCCGCGTCTTGAAATTGGAACCTATGCGGTTCATGGCAGCACGTATTATCGTAAATGGTTTGCGGCCCAAATTTTAGAAACGAGCTTACAAACCTTACATGGCTTGTTTGCCACCATTTATGCGCCTACATGGTTCCGTATGCTGGGAGCAAAAGTAGGTAAAAATACCGAAATTTCTACCGCAACCGGCGTCATTCCAGAAATGCTGACTTTGGGTGAAGAAAGCTTTATTGCCGATGCGGTAATGCTGGGTGATGAAGAGATTAAAGGCGGTTGGATGTCTTTAAAAGCAACCAAAATCGGTAACCGTAGTTTTGTGGGAAATAGTGCTTATATTGCTGATGGGACAGTGTTACCAGACAATGTTTTAATTGGCGTGCAATCAAAAACACCAGATAACCGTGAAATGTATGATGGACAAACTTGGTTTGGTTCTCCGGCGTTGCTGTTACCTGCACGTGAAGCTGCTGAAAAATATCCTGACCATTTAACCTTTAAACCAAGTATTAAGCGCCGTTTAATGCGCGGTTTTATTGAAGGGCTTCGTATTGTATTGCCGGCCGCACTTGCGATTGGGGTGGGTTATATGATCGTACTAGACGTTATTGATGTGATTAATAACTACAATATTGAGACAGGACTGGTTGCATTAACGCTCGCAGGGCTGCTTTATGGTGTGTTTCCTTATTGTTGCGCTATTAAAGTGGATTTTGATTGGTCGCTATCAACCGCGTTCGGCACCTATGTGGACCATGTTCGTATGGTTAAGTGAAGGGATTACCAGCTTATATGAATCAGTTGCGATTCCTAACTTCTTAAACTACTTAAGAGGAACGCCAATGTTGCCATTCTTCTTGCGTATTTTAGGGGTTCGTATTGGTAAAGACGTTTATATGGATACAGCTGATATTACCGAGTTCGACTGTGTCAGCATTGGTGACCGTGCCGAGTTTAATAGCTTTTCAGGCCCGCAAACTCACTTGTTTGAAGACCGTATTATGAAAATTGGGCAAGTGAACGTGGGGCATGATGTAGTGGTCAATGCGCGCAGTATTATTTTATATAACGCAAACGTGAGCAATCATGCTGTGTTAGGTCCATTAACATTGGTCATGAAAGGTGAAAATATTCCGGCTAAATCTGCGTGGATTGGTTCACCGGCTGTGCCTTGGGTTCATAAATAATAAATTGTTGAATTGAAAAAAAGCCTCTGTAGAACAGAGGCTTTTTTTGTATTACATATAAATCTTATTATATTAAATAGAGTCAATATTATTAGAAATTTCATTTAATTCGATTATGGTACTTTGGTCATTTTCAATATGTTTATAAAAATATTGATCTTTTGTTTGGAAAAAGATATCAAAACTACGGCTCATTAATGAATCTACACGACTTTGTTTTATATAAATTTCTGAAATAGCCGAAATATAGTGATCAACCCAATCTTCTATATGATCAAATGAAGCACGAGGACGTGGATTTGTATAAAGATCTCTTAAATTTTCCGAAATATTTTGAATATTAGGATTAAAGAGCCAAATGATGAGATCATTTTCTCTAAATTCTGATGTTTGATAGATACCTGATTCTTCAGTTGGTTCTACAGAAAAAAGTTTTGCTCCATTTTTACTATAACTAGAATACAGGATTTTAGATAATTGAATCTGTTCATGGCATCCTATTTCCATTTCTCTAACTTGTTTTGAAATATTTAAACATATGGGAAGCTTTTCAATTTCAGAGTTAAAATCATTAATGAAAAGATGAACTGCTTTATCAATGACATAATGCTCACCTACACCAGTAATAAACCCACTGTGCCATGTATATAGTTTAGAGTCCAAATATTCCTTATATTGATCTAAGCTTTTATATTTTAAAATTAAATATTTATTGTCTATTGCAACAACAATACTATCTTTTAGTTGAACAGCAATAAGAAAAGTCATATTTATAAAGATAATTAAGTTATGTTAAGATTGATTTTATCTATAATAATATAAATGGCGTAGTCATGGCGGGTGGTTCACAAATTATAATTTCCTCTGATGGTATTATTATAAAAACACCAAAAGAATTTAAAGTATTTGCAGGACAACATATTTTTTCTGGGCCATCTGTAGCTAGTTTAAAGAGTACTCATATACAGCATTTACTACCATCAGATCAGTTAACTCCTAAAGCTAAAATCACACCAAATATACACTTTCCTATAACGGGAGTGCTTGCTCGGATAGAAAGATTAGATGGGAAAAAAATAAATTCGACAGATAAATTGATGATTAATGGAACTCCATTAAAGGAAGTATGGATTAGTGAAAATGGAGTGGCTTACTTTATTCCTCCTAAAAATATACCCCAAGTCAAAAGTATTGAAATTAATAGCGAATCATTGAATTTAGAAAAAAATTTAAGACAATTTCATACAAATAAAGAAGGAATTGATTCAATTTCTGAACAAGTTGAAATACTGAATGAAGCTTTAACTGAGCATAAGAAACAGTTTTCAAGTAAAAATAAATCTGATGTTATTGTTATGCAGGGTGTTTTTAGGTATAGCCTTATTTTGGATTATATTGACCAATTGGATTGGGATTATGAAAGTCAGAAGTATTTATTGAGTAAAAGGTTAAATTTGAAAGTAGATTTTTAAATGAGGAATAACGATGTCTCCAGTAGAATATAAAAAGGAAAATGACCTTCATATTATTAAAATTACAGGAAAATCTCGCTTAACTCCTATTGTCCGCGATGGTGAAGAACTTTTTAGTGCAACTGTGCAAAGAGCACAATCAAAAGCGAAATTAACGGTGTGTATAAATGGTTGTTGGTATGGTTTAACAGATTCAGGAAAAGCGGATGCATTTGTTGGACACGATCCAGTTCCAAGTGCTGATACATTAAATGAGGGTTTTGCATTATTAGGTACAGGAGCTTTACATGGTCATAGCGCGCCTAATATGTTCTATATTGCTCAAAAACTAGATTATACATGGTTTATGGGACAAGGAGATTTAACAAAAAATCGGGGTTATTACACGGGTATTGGTGGATTATGTCCTTTGGTTTTTAAAGGGCTAAAATATGGTGATGGTAATTTATATAGTAAAGAATTACCAAATGCGAAGTTAACAGGAGAGCCTCTACCTGCACATAAACCTTTTTTAACTCAAAGAAATAATAATAGATATGCTGCGCTTTCACGTTTAGACAATAGAACTGGGCGAGGAGGAATAGGATTTACACCTACGGCTGATATTGTGGTGATTGCTCAAGAGCATGGTGTAGGATCGGTTTCTTTTGATGCCTTTAGAGATACCTTTATTAAACATGGTTGTACAAATGCCTGCGCTGTAGATGGTAGTGATTCAGTGTTTTTATGGTATGACGGAGGATTTAAATTTATGTCAGCAGAGAATAAAGATGAAACACAAACTTTTGGTATTGGAATAAGAGCAGAAACCTAATGTTAAAAAAAGCTTTATTTAGTCTAATCATTTCAGTTTTAGTACTGCTCTCAATTTCATTTGTAGATTTGTATTGCACGCATACATCTTTTAAATTATTTAAAGTTTGGTTAGTAGAATTTAACGGAATTAATAATTATTTAATTTTTATTAATAATTTTATAATTAATTTTTTAATTGTTTTCTTAATTATTTCTCTAATTGTATATTTTATAAAAATTAAGAATATTTTTATTTATATAGCCTTAGTTTTGCTATGCATTTCACTTGGGAACTTTTTTATGAAAACATCTATAAATTTAACTATGGATAGTAGAAAAGAGGCTCTATCAGGTAATTTGATTGATAAAAGTTTAGCTTTTTTATTAATGCATAAAAAAGTTGAGTGTGAAGACTAAAATATTGTTAATTTTAGAAATCAGAGTTGATTTAAAACTAATATATGAATTTATGAAGATGCGTAATTATTTATTTTTTAATGTTTTATATAAATTTGCGATGTTAAGTTAATAAAAAGCCTCTATAAATAGAGGCTTTTTATTAAATGTTGTAAGCGAACTTATTTATTCAGTTGCCGTAAAAGCATCATGATAAGTAACTTCTCCTGAGGGAATATGATTGCTGAAACTTAGAGCTTGAAAATATTCATTTGGTACATTAGGTAAATTTAAATCAGGGTATGATTTAAAACCAAATCGACTGTAATAATTTGGATCACCTAATAGAACGCAACCTTTTCCGCCTAATTCTTTTAACTTTTGAAGAGCTGCATTCATTAAAAGAGAACCAACGCCAATTCCTTGTTTCTTTGGACATACAGAAATAGGGCCTAGACCATACCAACCAGTGTCACCTGACGTGATTGTAACTGGTGAAATAGCCACATGACCTATAATTAAGTCATCTTCTATAGCAACTAAAGAGATCGTGAGTTGCTTATGTTTCCGAAGGCTATTCACAATAAATTGTTCAGTATGGCTAGAATGCTCTTCATTTAAGAACGCGGCTTTCGTCAACGCTTCGATATTTTTAATATCTTCGGGTTGTTCATCTCGAATTATAATATTCATATTTTCTTTCTCTTAATAAATAGCAACTTATATCAACGATTGTCTAGTTGAGGGCGAACAGTCTGGAGTCCTAACAATGTAATTTGATAAGGTTGGCTATTTTTAGACTTGATTAAACGTTTTGCTTTTAGCTTTTTAAATACATCTAAAGAACAATCAGATAGGACAAAACCTTCTCGTGTATAGCATTCAACGAAATAGACTGCGCCTGATGCGTCACGTTGGTATTTAATATGTCCGCCTTTAGCAAGGACATGGAGAGTTCGCTGTTCGAACTTTGAAAGATTCATGTTGGAGCCTTGATAATAATCAAACGTGCAAATAGAGGTGATCAGAAATATGACCACAGAAAAATTGCGACATTGATAATCAACTCAATAATAAAAATTGAGAGTGATTATCAGATGATTACTATCTCCAACATATAAACCTCTTTGAGAAGGAGGATACTTTTATTCAAAGGATATATTAACTGTATATATCACTTAATAACAAATGTTTTTTATATTCATAGACCTTTTATTTATATAAAATCAGGCAACAAAAAATTATGTATGAGTTTTAGTAAATGAAAAAAACAATTTTTAGCCTAATTTTCGCTACCTGTGCAGCTTTTTCAAATAGTATTCAAGCAGAAGAAGTTTATTATCAACAAGAAGATATCGCTTATGCTTTTGAACTAGATTCAATCAAATTTTATTTACCAAGTAAAAGTAAATTTAAAATTACTGCTACCAGAAAACTAGTTGGCGTACCCGAAACAAAGTTTTATACGGGTGATTTTGATAAAGATAATATCGCACAATTTCATATGGCTTTTGACTGTTCACATAAGACGATACAGATTTTAGACTTTATGATTGGTGATAAAAATAATGGTGAACTTAAGTACAAGAGCGATAAAAAGAGTGAAGTAATGAAAGCCACGGGTGATAATGATTTAGCTATGCTTAATTTAGTGTGTGAAAATGCTAAGGCTATAAAATAGTGTCTGTGCATCATAAGGCTTGTTTTTAATACTCTTATATACAATTTTCTTGGCGACCCACCTTTAAAAAAACGAAATTAAAGATTTAACAATTATGATACCTGTACAGACATTCTCGGTTTTTGCAATTTTTCTGTTGTTTATTGCTCCATTGATTGGTGTTGTACTAACGCTAGGTTTATTAGTGAAAGCACTATTCTTTTGGCGAAATAAGGCTCAAAAGTCTGTGAGGTTTTTCTCTCAAAAAACATTATTCATTACACTAGTGGCATTAATATGTGACCTGTGGGCAGGTTATTTATTTTATATGACTGAATCGGTAAAGTATGAGATTGCTCTTAAGCAGCATTACAAGGAACGTCGCAGTCATTTCGTTTTATCTCAAGATGCACAATATGGCGAACTGTTGATTCCCAAAGGGAGTTTAATTAGTCGTTACGATGCTTTTGACAACGGCGAGCCACAAGTACCCTTTAGCTTACGTGGATTAGAGGCTGTACGTTTTCCTCATCCTGTACAGGTTGCAGGAATGTGGGTAACTGCGATGGAGCCTCCTCGAATGGAATTGGCATGGGATCAGCATGTAGGTCCAGTTATGCGCTTTGATCCTAAGGAAGAAAATGGCTATGGTAAATGGGTTTACGATACGAAACGTCCTACCATCGCTTGTTCTCGTGGAGACATCGTGCTACTTGAAATACCACTCATTGATTATGATATTCAAAAAGAATTTGGTAAACCTGAGCCTGATGGAGCGAATGCACGTTTTCGCCCGAGTGAGTGGGGTGTTCAACAATGCGAAAAAGGTCAGGGACCAATTAAGGTTAGTCCTGCATATACTGGGACTGCACCAAAGAAACCTTGGTTTTATAAATAATAAGTTGTTGAATTGAAAAAAGCCTCTGTAGAACAGGGGCTTTTTTTATACTTAAGCTACTTAGTTTTGGTTTGATTAGACGGTCGTAATAGAACTAACAAATATTTTAGATAGTTACTAATTTTTTATAATCAAAAAGTATAAATCTAATTAATTTTATATTAAATAGCTTTAAATATATTTGTATATCAAACAATCATTGATTTCAAAACTGTTTATCATGGAGTTAGCTATCCTAACTCTTCCACTTTCCATATGAATTAATCCTTTCATTGATTTATAAATGAAAGATGTATTGGATTTAACTTCAATATAGTTTAGAGGAATTCTTTTATATTTTTTTGAGAGTGTCGTTCTATTAATATTACTAATTGTTTCATACACAAAAGATGAACCTTTTTGAGAAAATTCGTCAAATACTAATATATACTTCCAATCATTAATCTCTGAGTAAAAGAACCACATAGCTGCGTCTATTTTAATATGTTTTTTAGTTAATTCTTTTAGTAAAAAATCACCTGAGAATTCCATATCGTTAGATAATTCTTTTTGAATTACCAGTGTTTTTTGATCCATTGAAGTATTCCTGATTGATCATCACTAACTGCATTAATTAATTCTTCAGCTCTAATCTTTTCGATTGTGGGCTTGTATCTAAATTGTTCAGACCAATCTTTTACTAATGCCCAATGAACCTCAAGTTTTGCATCTTGTTCTGCATCAACTTTAAACTTCAGGCTTAAATTTGAAAGCTTTAATAGTTGGTTTAAATCATGTACATAAGAGTCATTAACTAATTTTTTATTTGGAAATTCATTTTCCTTAAATGATTTAGCAATACATGCTTTTAAGGCACATTCAATAGAATATCCACATAAGTAAAAAGATCCTTGGAATAGTCCATTTTCGAATAAAACTTTAGCTTCTCTTAATCTTAAATCAGCTAAAGTCTCTAGTTCATCTTTTGTCATATGTTTCCTGTACATTCCAGAAGATTTTCAAGCCTTCTTTTATAGTCTTCCTACACTTCGCAATTTATCTATTTATTCCAGACTATGATCAAATTTCTGTAAGATAATTCCTCTATTGATTGCAGAACCAATGAATTGAAATTCCGGTGAATTCTTCTTTACTTCATGAATCTTTTGCTTTGAGCTAAAAATATTAAAGAAGGTTTTTCCAAGATTATACGTTCCAGATAAGCTTAGGCCACTTATCAATAGATCTCCAGCAGCTAAACTCGCTTCTAATAGTTGAGACTTATTACTTTTGATATCACTAATCAATGATTTCATCGAATAATAGGAGAATTTAGAGGAAAAAGCGAATTCATAATCTCTTATCGCACGTTTAAATTCCTCTAATTCATATGATTTGGCAAGATCTCTCCTTTCCAAATTTTCATATGAACTAATTTTATCAAATAGTCTATATTTTGCTAAATGAAGCCTATCAAGTTCATCTATATAATCTTCTCTAAATTTTCTTAGAGTATCTATTGGAACATAAGTACTTGGATAGGGAAGGCATTTTGCAATTTCAACCCTAATTGTATGTTGCTCTATCAAATCATCAGATTCTATAGAGTTAAATCCATCTGCAACGTTATTATAAATAATCCAATCTGAGTCTTTGGTCTGTTTTCTTATACTTTGACATGCTAATAAAGATTCCAAAGCCAACCGTTGCATTTCTGAAGAATGAATCTGAGGGGGAGGGGCATTTGTATAAAACTCAATAACCCCATTACTTCTGAATTCTTCAATTACATTATTAGTAAAATGGAACATCGGTATTTGAGTAATAATGATGTTATCCCAATAAAGACCATAAAACATCAAATCGCTATGTGTTAGATCTTTAGCTACAGGTCCATTTTCATTACTAACGCCTCCTAATCCTGAGATTATTAGGCCTTTAGAAATTCTTTTTTTCTTAAATTGGATTATTTCACCCATTTTTAAAACTCAAGTAGATATTTGCTTATGAAAATGAGTAAGTATTCGGGAAATCAAGTTCTATATTTTGAATTTAGATACTGATCCTAATGAGATGTTCTAATATTAACATAGGCTCTTGCTTATACGAAATACTAACAAAACTAAAACAATCTTGCGAAGCTATTTTAATTTACTCCCCCTTACTTTTCACCGCTCTATTTCAAAACAAATGTCATTTTGTGTGCTTGACTGCTAAAGAGCAGAGCACTATTCTTTGCCTGCTGGCCACATTGCCAGCCGGCTTTGACAGGCTGAATATTATCTCCCGCATCAGAGCTTTTCCTTCTGAGGAACAGTCTTGTGTGGTGTACTACTCGTCCCTTTCCCGTAGCGGTAGGATGATCTGCCCCCATAAAGTTGGACAGTTAGTTAAGCAGTTTTTATAAACTGGTTTCTATATTGTACAGGGGATAAACCTTGTAGCTTCACCTTGATTCTCTCATGATTATAATAATGAATGTATTCT
>NZ_POYH01000024.1:0-71913 GCF_002899995.1 Acinetobacter sp. AKBS16
CACAAACGAATTTAACACCCTGAATATCAGACTGTACCATGTGCTGAACGGCATTACCGCCACCGCCACCTACACCAAATACAGTGAAACGGGCTTGACCGTTGCCATCGTTTAGTTCATCTTCTATAAATTCAAATGAGGCCATGACCTTTAGGGTTCCTAATACATTATGGCAGTCACTTCAGCCCGTATACTGCCTTGATTTTCAAAAATAACTAATTTTAAGAATGCTGTGCAATACCAACCTTGTCAAGTACAGTGGTTTTCTCTTACAACTTCCTAACAATTCTACCAATAAATACATACATCCTAAAAAATGGCTTTAAGTTTGCTATTAAAAGCATTCCAGCCATTCACCATTCGTTCCCATACCGAACGGTCATTTCCCTCTTCAGGCTCCTCAACAGCTTCTTGTAATTCACTTTGGCTAAACATAAGTAAACCAGCTGCTGTTGCATACATTGAGCGGCGTAATGCAGCTTGATGCTGATCATCAGCATACACCTGTAATGGCGGATTACCTAGATGGGCAGACACACCTAACATACGACGCGCCAAACTTACCATACCTTCAATCTGGCAAGCATCACCAGTCAATACAACACCATGATATAGACCATGGATTGCACCGCTTTGTTCGAGTTCTTCGCGAATCTGGCTAAAAATCTCTTCATAACGAGCAATAATAATTTCCGCTAACTCAATTCGGCTAATCGTTTGCGGACCATCAATACCCTGTACTTGAATCATATGGTCAGGCTTAACAGCACTTAGATCAACGCAGCCATGCAGAATCTTAATACGTTCAGCTTCTTCAGTGGTTGTTTGTAACACAGCAGCAATATCACGTGTTACATGCTCACCACCACGCTGTAAGGTGCGTGCTAAAGCCAAACGGCCATCTAAATAAACTGCCAGATTGGTAATACCTGCACCAATATCGACAAGACAGACACCATATTCTTTTTCATCTTTAAGCAAACTTGCCTCAGCCGTAGCCAAGCAAGAAACCACCATTTTCTCAACTCCAATGTTCGCGCCTTTCATGGCACGATCAAGGTTTTGCATAGTGGCAATCGGCATCATCATAAGCTGATAATGACCAGTCATGCTGTGAGCGGTCATATTGATTGGGTTTTGAACCCATTCAGATGAGTCGCCTAATTCAAATCCTAATGGGACTGCACTCGCTAGATAATAGTCAGAAGTCACATGGCTTGCTTTTGCCAACTCTAATGCACGTACAACTTCATTGGTTGTAATCACATGTGCCGGGTTAGCAACAGGTGTGCGTCCAGAAGCATAGAAACTTTGTAGCTCGGTACTCGGAATAGATACCCACGCACTATGAATGCGACATTCGGCCATATTTTCCGCTTCAGCAACAGCGTTTTTAATCGCAGCAATGACTTTATCGAGACTTACAATTTTTCCTTTGTTCATGCCTCGATTGCGAGCAGTTGCCATACCGATAACCTGAATGTTATCCGGCGCATGAATTTTTCCAATCAAAACTGAAACTTTATGCGTCCCAATGTCAATCGCAACAACTGAGGGAACAGCTTCACTCATCACTCATACCATTTCTTTGTTGTCTAATACCAGGCAAATTGCCTATTTTAAAGCCACGTATTATGGCTTTGCTTTTGTACCACCTGCAATGCTTGTGTCATCACTCGTTACAACAAACTGACCATTCACGATTTTAGGTGGGGTTGCATTCTTCCATTGAATAGATAATCCATTACGATATCGCAAATCAATGGCTGAGATTTTCGTCCACACAGGTTTTAGGTCAGATTGTGCCAAGTGACTTAAACGTTGCAATTTATTCATTGTTTGATCTTGGTCAACAATAATTCGTAAACCAGAGTCAAACTGCATAAACCAAGTCATTCGCTCTGTTAGATATAACTCTTTTAAACGCAAATTAACAGGATGGAATAACTGATTAATTTCATTATAGCGTCGCATCATCATTTTAGACTGACTTACCGGACCGTGTAGTAACGGAAGCTCAGGATGAAGTCTCGGCTCTGCTTCACTAAATACATCGCCACCATCGCTCAATAAGCGACCTGTTCCCCAACGGGCGATAGCATGTCGAGGCATAACACGAACGCGAATACCATTGGGCCAGGCACGAGATACGACGACTCGGTCTACCCATGAAATTTCTAATGCTTTATCACGAATCTGCTCTAAATCAGATGTAAAGTAGTTATCTTTTACAATCGGCTGCACATATCGCATCACTTGCTGAGTCTCAACTGGAGTCGTTGAACCTACAACTTCAAGTTTTGCAACAGTTGCATCAGTAATAACTTTATATAGTCCGTAAATTCCGACCGCCAAGACTAAAAAGGCAATAACCAGCAACACCCATCCGCCGGCATTGGCAAGTTTTTGCTTGCGCGTAGGCGGTTTTTCATGAATGGAGGTAATTGCCGCACGTTTACGGCGCATGGATGCCGGAAGTTGTGCCATATTTAAGCCGTACCTTCCAATGTTTGCTCAAGAATTGCAACACACAATTCATCAAAGCTATAACCTACTGCTTTAGCAGCCTTTGGTACAAGCGAATGACTGGTCATGCCTGGCACAGTATTTACTTCTAAAAGCCAGAAATTACCTTGCTCATCCTGCATTGCATCAATACGTCCCCAGCCTTCTGCACCTACGGCTTGGAAAGCGCGTAAACATAGAGCTTGTAGTTTTTTCTCTTCAGTTTCGCTAAGACCACAAGGAATGCCATACTCAACATCATTACGTTGATATTTTGCTTCATAGTCATAGAAAGCAACATCTGCTGGTGGCTGCAAACGAATAACTGGTAGAGGCTGACCATTTAAGAATGAAATCGTAAATTCGCGTCCTGTAATCCACTTTTCTGCCATAACTACAGCATCGTGCTGAGTTGCCTTTTCAATTGCTGCCGCAAAATCTTCAGCTTTCTCAACCTTACTCATGCCTACACTTGAACCTTCATGTACAGGCTTGATAATGACAGGCAACCCCAATTCAGCAATCACTGAATCCAAGTCAGTTTCTTTAGTAATAATGCGATACGGTGCGGTTGGTAAATCACTACCTTGCCAGATTTGCTTGGTTTTGACTTTATCCATACCAATGGCAGAACCTTGTACACCCGTTCCTGTATAAGGGATGTTCAACCACTCAAGCACACCTTGGATTTGACCGTCTTCGCCACCACGACCATGCAATACAATAAATGCACGGTCATAGTTTACAAGTTCAGTCACGCTACGGTCTTGCGGATCAAATGCCTCAGCCTGAACACCTGAACGTAACAAGGCGTCCAAAACTGCCTGACCACTATCTAAAGACACAGCACGCTCAGCCGATTTCCCACCAAGTAACACGGCAACTTTGCCGAATTTTGTAGCATTTGACACGTTTAAATCCTTAACCCGATAATTCAATACTTTTTGTTTATTTCACATACAAATGGTGCTGTGCAAGTTCTACTGAAATTGCTCCCACGTTACCTGCACCTTGCGTTAATAACAAGTCATTTGGTTGTAACACATTTTGCATGATGTTTTGCAAATTACCTTCAACCGGATCAATCAAAATCGGTTCAACCTGACCACGCAAGCGAATACTACGCGCCAAAGTACGGCTATCTGCACCAACAATTGGTTTTTCCCCAGCCGGATAAACTTCTAGTAATAATAATTGGTCGACTTGAGATAAAACTTCAATAAAGTCATCAAAACAATCACGAGTACGAGAGTAACGGTGTGGTTGGAAAAGCATAACTAAACGACGATCAGGATGGCTCTGACGAGCAGCTTTAATCGTAGCTTCCACTTCTTTAGGATGGTGTCCATAGTCATCGACTAATTTTACATTCCCTTCACCAAGTTCAAATTCACCTTGTACTTGGAAGCGACGTCCAACACCACTAAAACCTTTTAATGCACGGCTAATTGCTTCATCCGAAACGCCTTCATCAGTTGCAACACCAATTGCAGCCAAAGCATTTAAAACGTTATGTAAACCCGGTTGATTAATGGTTAGACGTAACGGCTCACGTCCTTTACGTAATACCGTAAAGTGCGAACGCATACCATCTTGCTCTACATCAATCGCACGGATGTCATTATCTTCATTAAAACCATAAGTAATAACCGGACGGCCTACACGTGGCAAAATCTCGCGGATGTTCGCATCATCACCACAAACCACAGCCAAGCCGTAGAATGGTAAGTTATGAAGGAACTGTACGAAGGTATCTTTTAATTTATCGAAACTGCCTTCATAGGTATCCATATGGTCAGCATCGATATTGGTTACAATCGCTGCCATTGGCTGTAAATAAAGGAAAGATGCGTCCGATTCGTCAGCTTCAGCAACAATAAAGCGGCTTTCACCAAGCGCTGCATTTACGCCTGTACTGTTAAGTAAACCACCGATCACATAAGTTGGGTCGAGGTTTTCTTCCGCCAACATTGTTGTTAATAAACTGGTGGTTGTAGTTTTACCATGTGTACCTGCCACAGCAATACCATGACGGTAACGCATAAGTTCACCGAGCATTTCTGCACGACGTACAATCGGAATACGTTGTTCAATGGCAGCTTTAACTTCCGGATTTTCCGGGTCAATTGCTGTTGACACGACAAGCACATTTGCATTTTTAATATTTTCTGCTTCGTGTCCGATATAGACCTTAATGCCATTTTCTTCTAATTGTTGTGTGGTTTTTGAGGCCTTAATATCTGAACCGGAAATTTTATATCCTTGGTTAGCTAACACCTCAGCAATACCACACATACCTGCACCGCCAATTCCCACAAAATGAATGTGTTTGATACGGCGCATTTCAGGCACTTTAATCAGTTTTTTTGCTTGGTTCGCAGCTGTTGTTGGAGACATAGTAAATCCGATTACATTTTTTGGATAAGATCAACCACATGCTGAGTTGCATTTGGTTGGGCATGTTGACGCGCTTTCACTGCCATTTCTGTAAGTAATTGGCGATTCATCAGCGTAGTAAACAATTGATTTAAAACTTCTGGTGTCATAGTCGATTGCTGGCAAATTTTTGCAGCACCGACATCAGCCAGAAATTTGGCATTTGCAGTTTGGTGGTCATCCACCGCAATAGGAAGCGGTACAAAAACTGCTGCAACACCAGCTGTTGCTACTTCTGTCACAGTTAAAGCGCCAGCACGGCAAATAATCAGGTCTGCTTCGCTATAAGCTTTCGCCATATCTTCAATAAACGGCAAAACCTGTACGGTCAAATTTGCTGGCGCATCTGCGTACAAAGCTTGAGTTGCTTCAACCTGTTGCTGACCACATTGATGGAAAATATTCAGTGGAACTTCAAGTTGTTTTAATGCCGGAGGTAAGCGTTCATTCAGTGCTTTTGCACCTAAAGATCCGCCCACAATTAAAATATTTAACGGCTTACCCGCTTGCTCGCGTTCATCATAGCGCCACTTTGGACTTAAGATATCAGTGATTTCACGACGTACCGGATTGCCGGTTGTTACTACTTTTTCGCTAGCAGGAAATGTATTTGGAAACGCTTCACATACCACTTTAGCAACACGGGATAACTGTGCATTGGTAAATCCTGCAACCGCATTTTGCTCATGGATGAGAACAGGAATACCTAATAAACGCGCTGCTAGCCCACCCGGGCCTGCCACATATCCCCCAAAGCCTGCAACAGCATCCACTTTAAGCTGTTTCATATAGCGCATTGCACTAAAAGTTGCTTTTAAAATTTTAAAAGGTGCAGCAAGTTTACGGATCACTCCGTTTCCACGCACACCTTGAATATCAATTTGATAAATTGGAATATTTTGATCTTTTAATAAACGATTTTCCATACCTGTTGGCGTGGCTAACCATGAAACTTGACAACCTTGTTGTTGAAGTTGTTTGGCTACGGCGAGGGCTGGAAAAACATGTCCACCAGTACCGGCAGCCATCATCATGACATGTTTAGGTTTGCTTTGCTGTGAATCGGTCACGGTCTAATTCTTCAACTCAAAAAACAATGGAAATTGTCATCTATTTTTGTAGCCGTTTATTTTAATCCTAAAGCTTCATTAACGAAAAGCGAATTTCACTCGTTTATAACAGAAAGATGTGCTTTTTTGAAAATATGCCTACAAAGCGCTAGCGTATTTCA
This sequence comes from Acinetobacter sp. AKBS16, assembly GCF_002899995.1. Classification (NCBI taxonomy): domain Bacteria; kingdom Pseudomonadati; phylum Pseudomonadota; class Gammaproteobacteria; order Moraxellales; family Moraxellaceae; genus Acinetobacter; species Acinetobacter sp. AKBS16. Next base: position 6,173 of record NZ_POYH01000024.1, read on the forward strand.
TATTGTGATTTTATTAATTCATATATTTTCGGGTGATTTCCAATAATAAGCTTAGGAAACCACCCGAACTAGACCCTTATGCTGGACGACCGGCTTCTAATACATCAAATAGGTCATCGGCAATTGATGTACCAAATTGCGCATCAATTTCACGAATACAGGTTGGACTTGTCACATTAATTTCAGTGACATAATTCCCAATTACATCAAGACCTACAAATACCAAACCTTTTTCACGTAAGAAAGGACCAACTTTAGCAGCAATGAGTTTGTCATTTTCTGTGAGTGGACGCGCTTGACCTAAGCCACCAGCTGCCAAGTTACCGCGTACTTCACCATTTTGCGGAATACGTGCCAGACAGTAAGGAATAGGCTCGCCATTTACCATTAAAATTCGTTTATCCCCTTCTACAATTTCAGGAATATAACGCTGAGCCATAATTGGGCGGGTGCCTAATTCTGTAAGCATTTCTAAGGTAGAACCAATATTTACACCGTCTTGGTATAAACGGAAAATACCCATACCACCCATACCATCAAGTGGCTTAACGATCACATCACCGTGCTCGGTAATAAATTCGCGAATCAAGCTCTGCTGCGATGTTACTAGTGTCGGCACCTGTAATTCAGGAAATTGCGTAGCAAACAATTTTTCATTGCAGTCACGCAGTGATTGAGGCTTATTAATAATCCATGAACCTTCACGCTCAGCTTGTTCGAGCACGTAAGTTGTGTAGACAAAGTTCATGTCAAAAGGCGGATCTTTACGCATGAGTACAACATCATAAGCCGCGATTGATTCTTTTTTCTTTTCGCCTAACTCATAATAATGGTTGTAATCTTCGAAAACTTTTAACGGAGAGATGAGACCGTAAGCCTTACCTTGATCGATATATAAATCTTGTTGTAATGCATAACCTAACTCATGTCCACGACGGCTCGCCGCCCACAACATTGCCATGGTTGAATCCTTTTTCAGATTTACGGTTTCAATCGGATCCATGACGACAAGTACACGCATGCTCAAGCTCTTCTTAAAATTTAAATTAGCATGAGTATAGCTGAGATTTTTCACTCGTTTTTCTTAATTTTAGTAAAACCTTATCCGTTATTTCTTTATCTTGAATTAAGGTAAATTCAGTTAAACTACTCCCATAAAATATTATTTTTAAAGGCTAAAGATGAAACTTTATCGCTATTTAACCGGACCTGATGACTCTGCTTTTTGTGCACGAGTGACTAAAGCACTTAATCATGGTTGGGAGCTCTATGAAGCACCTACTATGACTTTTAATGGATCTCAAGTTATTGTAGGCCAAGCGATTTGCAAAACAATTGATGAAAATTATGATCCAGAAATGGATATTTTAGATGTTCTCAAAAATAATGCGTGATTTTAGAGGGGGCATTTTTATCAATAAAAAGCCCCCTCTAAAACCTAATTAGCAAGAAAAACTAATGAGTCAACTCAACAAATCCTTTAATTTGCTAATTAATTACCTAAAAATCAGTTAATAAAAAATAAATATGCCATTTTTTAAGTTAATAGTTCTTTTATTCTAAACAATTAAATGATTATAATTATCATTTATACTTTTATTTTTGTTAATTGATTTTATTTTTATGTTAAGAATTTCTATATCATCTCCCCAAATTAAGGGTTCATTCCCGCTCAGCTTACTCAGTTTAATGATTTTAAATATTCAAGGTGCTAACGCCGAGGAATTGATTGGCTCCTCATCAAAAGCCGCAGCCAGCATGCCAACCATAAAAATCGAGGCCATGAGTGAGCTCGACCCGATTAAAAGCTATATCGATTATGACAAAGCCAATGTCACTCGTAATGGTTTAGATAAAAAAGATATCCCTCAAACCGTTGATACCATTGATGTCCAGAAATATAAAATTTATGGATCGAATGACTTAAGCGTCATGCTGCAAGGTACACCAGGGGTATCAACCAGTTACGATATGCGTGGTGATGGGATCACGATTCGTGGTTTTGGTGCTGATACAGGTGATATTTACCGTGATGGCATACGTGAAAGCGGACAAGTACGCCGTAGTACAGCCAATATCGAACGTATAGAAATTTTAAAAGGCCCCGCTTCGGTTTTATATGGCCGTAGTGCTGGCGGCGGGGTTGTAAATATGGTGAGTAAATTCGCCAATTTTGACTCTAAAAGTTCAGTTGGCGCATATGCGGGTTCATACGATAACTACGGAACAACCGCTGACATCAACCAAGTACTTAATGACAATTTAGCAGTGCGTTTGACTGGAGAATATGGCGAGGCAGGCAGCTTCCGCTCTGGTATTGAAAATAAGATTGAGATGTTTTCCCCAAGCTTTACCTATAAAAATGACGATGGAAAGCTGACTTGGACCACACAATATACCTATGACAAATTAGGTCGAGTTCCTGACCGTGGACCAACACGTGACAACTTGCCTGCGGGAACTTCAATTAAAATGGGATTTGCCCAAGACGGCGATTATGTTGATGATATTTTGCAAGTCGTTCGCTCCGATGTGAATTATGAATATGCGCCTGATTGGAACTTCCACTGGGCGGCAAGTTACCGACAAGCAGAACAGAACTTTGACCACTTTTATTTTGGAAATTATTGTGGTTTAGATGGAAAAAACTCAAAGAATGAGGCTTGTACAAAAAAAGGTTACATCGACCAAATTTACTACTGGCAACAAACCAGCAATAAGACCACCACCAATACATTTGATATTAAAGGAAAGTTCAAGACAGGCCAGCTTGAACACCAAATTATGGTTGGTACAGACTGGACTTATGAACAACGAGAACCACGTCTAGCCAATAAAACTCAAAATGGATCGGCCATTTATGGTTACGTTAATCCAATCACTGGTGAACGAGAGTACAGTCGTGGCAATGGCCCATTAAAGATTAGTCAGCATAACTATAATGAAGGCACAACTTACGGCGTATTTATTCAAGATTTAATTGGTCTAAATGACCAACTTAAACTTATGATGGGACTCCGCTACGATTACTTCGACTTTTCAACTACTAACAAAATTAAGAATGAACATCGTAATGTAAAAGACAGTACTTTTAGCCCAAATGTTGGCTTGGTATGGCAACCAGTTCCTGAACATAGCTTTTATACGTCTTACTCTAAAAGCTTCGCACCATTTGGTGGACAAATGGGTGTCAACCAAGTTACTGGAAGTACCGATGTCGCGAAAATGGATAAAGAGCCTCAATATAACGAGCAATATGAAGTTGGGGTAAAAAGTGAATGGTTCGATAATCGTTTAAATACTCAATTTTCTGTCTTTGATATCCGTAAAAATAATATTCGCTATAAACCAAACCCTGACAGTAAACCAGAGGTTTGGGCAACTGCTGGTCAACATCAATCTCGTGGTCTCGAATTTAGTTTTATTGGCCGTGTACTTGATAATGTCTTTGTTCGCGGTGGGTATGGCTATACCGATGCCAAAGTTAAAGAAGATAATCAAAACCCTGAGCGAGAAGGCAATTATTTAGCCAACACTTCTAAAAATACGGGTAATTTATTTGTTCGCTATTTACCAACTGAACAGTGGTATACCGAAGTGGGCGTGACCTATGTCGGGTCTTATTATCCAAATATTAATAATCAGGTAAAAATGGAAGGCTTTAACCGTGTCGATGCGGCGATTGGGTATAGTGCAGAGCCGTGGAATGTCACACTTGCGGTGAACAATTTAACCAATAAAGAGTACTGGCGTTCAGACAGCATGCCAGGCACACCACGTAATGTGTTATTGCGTTTGAATTATCAGTTTTAAGTAAATATTAAAAAGGCATACCCCTATTTTAGAGGTATGCCTTTTTATTAGATAGTATACATTTTAGAATCTTAAGGCTGACGGAGTCCATAAAGGTCAATTTTCCAAAGAAGATTTTGGGTTGTAGCAACAAAGAGGATTGATTCAACTACTGCCAGACCAGCAGAATAGTTACAGTGATGGATATAGGCCCATGCACTACTTTCACAAATAAAGTCATTGTTTGAACGTAACAAGCGATTATCTGTAGTTGAAGCGAAGAGAATATCTCCATAAGCAGCCATTGCATTAACAGTAGCATCCTGCGTGAATGTCGTCATTGCTACCCATGACGGAGTTGTTCTCGTTGCTGGCGCCCTCCATAATGCTCCCAGACTATCAACTGCATAAAGCATTCCGCCCGTAGCAGCTAACGCCTTGGTTCCACCAGTCGGGCCAGTCCCCATTGACGCCCGGCTTCCACCAAAGTTGATTATCGGATGTAACACAATAAAGTGTATCTCCAAGAGCTGTCATTGCAACGACATTATACGCATGACTAACATCACGCCAAGCTACATCTGCACCAATAGGGTACCGCTGTAAAAGTCTATTTTGTGTTGTTGCCATGAAAATTTTGCCTTGCAATGCGGTGAGCGCACAGCAATCATTTGCATATCCAATATTCTCCCAATCCCATGTTATACGCTGTTTAAGACGGGAAAATACATTACGTGTGATAGTAGTCACAACGGCATCACTACCCAAAACATATATCCAGTCCGTTGTTGCAGCATTAAAAACTGTACCGTTATGAGAAAATATACCCATTGTCGCGCGCCCTGGTTTACCAGTCCATGAACCAAGCTCTGCTGAGGCAAGCACAGTCATAGTCAGTGGTGTATTTTCATCTCCAGTAACACGTGGGTAACCCTCCTCCTCATCTACATAAGCTGCAGCATCAGTCTCATAGGTCATAAAAGCTGATGTTGTAGTTGTGGATAAAACTCCGTTGAACACCCAATGTTCTGGAAACCGGATTGTATATGCTGTCGCTGTTCCACCATAAGCACCTTCAGTGAAACCAGTCCCAAGAAATGAATTCTGGGGTCGGTTCAATGGTGGCTCTGCCCATGCTACAGTCGTATCATAAGCATTTTGATTCGGGTCACTACCAGCAAATTTATAAAAAACAACCATGCGGTTCCCTTGTTCTAACCTTACAGCTCGGTAGCATGTGTTACCAGAAAGTATGATCAGGTTACCACCGTTAGCAATAAACTGCTCCGTTTGGTCTCGCATTGCTCTTGTCCAGTACTCATCATGTCCTGCAATGATCAAACACTCATAGTTCGTGAGTAGATTTGAAATACTATGGAGGTCCACACTTGAGCAATATTCAATTGCTATTCCTTCAGTTTCAAGCCAGTGAATGAGAATAGACTCAGGCCCATTACTTGCTGGTGTACCACCAGATCGATTAAATGAAACTTTATTCGCACGAGCTCCTCCCACACTATTAAAATCATATAAACTTTTGCCACCTGCCGCATTATAGGCGGTCGGTGTCAGAAAAGAGACTTGTAAAAGCACCTTAGAAACGGCCGCCGGAATGACTGGCCGAATCACAAAAGTAAGCACATCTTGAGACATATAGGCAAGTCTGTATAACCCAGAAGGCCAATTTGAAGGGATATTAAATGTTGTTGAAACTGGCCAACCAAATCCTTCCCATGGGTTGGTAGTCGGAAGTGATCGGGTAAAAAGAGTTGTAGTAATTGTTGATGATACTGAGGTTGTTCCTATACGCTCTATGGTTAAATTCATTACCCCAGGTACATCAGTACTGAGATAAAAACTAATTGAACTTCCAGGTAAGACGGAAGTTGCTGATGAATATCCAAAAACTGCCATGTTTCCACCTCTTATCCTTATGAAATGAAAAACTGGAAAATTTCTTACATCTTTTAACGCTTTTATCTATAAATGAGCTCATTTCTAGCATTCGTCAAGATCAATAACTTAGGTAAAATTTTTAAAATTAAAAATTATTAAATTTATTATTCATCAGCAATTTAATATATTTTATCAAAAAGAAAAAAATATAGTTTCTAAAGAGTATTTTAAGTTTTAAATATAATTATTGATTTCACATGAATTTTAAAATAAAAACAAAACCAAAAATAAAAATAAAAAATATTATTTAGTAAAAAAATCAAAGTATTATTTAGTAATTTATAATATTTACAATAAGAAAGAATATTTTATATAATTTTTAACTCTATTTTTTATATATCCTTTAAGAAAAATTAATAATGAAAAAGGAAGCTTTGTGCTTCCTTTTAAATTGTTAAAAATTAAATTCCGTACTTTTCACGATACGCTCGCATATCGGCTAAAGCTTCTTTTTCGTCTTTTCCATCTAAATAATCCATTAAATCTTTCATGGTAATCAGTGCGTGCACAGGGATTTCTAATTCTTTTTGAACTTCTTGAATTGCAGAAAGTTCACCTTGCCCACGTTCTTGACGATCTAGCGCAACCAACACACCCGCAATAGTTGCACCGGCATTTTTCAAAATCGTTACCACTTCGCGAATCGCTGTGCCTGCGGTAATCACGTCATCAATGATCCAGACTTTTTTACCTTCAACTGCAACTAAAACACCGCCTTCACCATGATCTTTTGCTTCTTTACGGTTAAAGCCCCATGGCACGCTCTTGTTATGTGTTTGCGATAAAGCAACAGCAGTCGCAGCTACAAATGGAATACCTTTGTAAGCTGGTCCAAAAATCACATCAACATTTTCACATTGTGTTAATTTATCGGCATAGCCTTGTGCTAAAAGAGATAAAGCTTCACCATCGTTGAGTAGGCCTGCATTAAAAAAATAAGGACTCACGCGTCCAGATTTTAAAGTAAACTCACCAAATTTAAGCACACCGCGTGATAATGCGAGTTCGATAAATGCTTGCGGGTGAAATGACACAGGCGTTGTCATGAGGTGCTCCAAATTCACAATTGAGGTTAAATTTTCGCATGATACCAAAGGATCAGTATCCAAGTGATGTAAAAATTCTTCGAGTCGTTTCCATTAACGTAAATGGCTTACGTTCTTCAGTGACGAAAGGCTTACTTGAATGGTTAGAACAATCAGATGCCGATGTCGTATGCATGCAGGAAAGCCGCATTACCCATGAACAATGGACTGAGAAATTTAGACCCGAGGGATGGCATACCCATCTCTTTCCAGCAGAGCGTGCAGGCTACGCAGGTACTGCAATTTATAGCCGCTTACCCTTTGTCTCTATTAAAGATGGTTTAGGGTTTGAATTGGCCGATAGCCAAGGCCGCTTCATTTCTGCCGAATTCGATTTAGGTTTGTCACATCCCGTACATATTGCATCATTATACTTACCTTCAGGCTCAAGTGGTGAAGAAGCGCAAGCACGTAAAGATTTATTTTTAGGTGAATACGCCAAAATCTTGAAACAATGGCGTGATGAGAATAAGTCCATCATTATTTGTGGCGATTACAACATTGTTCATAAACGAATTGATATTAAAAACTGGTCTGGCAACCAAAAGTCTTCTGGCTGTTTACCACATGAGCGTGCTTGGCTTGATCATATTTATGATGAACTTGGCTATGTAGACACCTTCCGTGTTGTAAGAACAGAAGCGGAATTGTATTCATGGTGGTCAAATCGCGGACAAGCGCGTGCGAAAAATGTAGGTTGGCGTATTGACTACCACGCATGTTCACCAGACTGGAAAGCGCGCACTGTAAATGCATGGGTCTATAAAGATCAATGGTTTAGTGACCATGCTCCAGTTATTATCGACTATAAAATTCAAGAATAAGTGAACACATGTTCACTTACATTGTCGTTTTTGCTTACAACACATGTCGCTTTTGAGTATTTTTCTTACACATGTTTAACGGCATTATAGCCCCACGGCACAGGGAAGCAGTCAGGATGACGCAAAAGGATAGGACGCCGTAGGAAGATAAAATAAACTTAAGATAAGTTTATTTGCAAGGATGTGACAATGGACGTTGAAATGAGACCCGCATGATCAGGATGATTAAATGCGGGTTTTCTCTTTTCTATCTCTTATTTTTTGCGCTACGTTCTTTTAGTTTTTAATTTATTCTTATTAAGCTCATTATTACCTTGTCTTATGACAATAACATGACATTCTTTATTGTTTTAATCATTATTTTTCATTTGTTTTAAAAGTATCTGTATAAAGTAGTGCTCAAATGCATTTTGGGTTAGGCTGTGTGTTCTTTCTTTTTGACATGGTCCGATAAAATGTTAAAAATTTATGGTATTAAAAACTGTAACTCGATGAAAAAAGCATTTGATGCTTTACAAGCAAAAGGTTTGAGCTACGAATTTCACGATTATAAAAAACAAGGGATCGATGCTGATACTCTAAAAATCTGGCTAAAAGAAATTGGACAAGATACGGTGCTCAACAAGAAAGGTACTACGTGGAAAAAACTATCTGAAGAAGAACAAACGCGTGCTTTAAGCAGTGAAGATCATCTTATTGAGGCGCTAATTGCTCAGCCAAGCTTAATCAAGCGACCAGTTCTACAGACCTCTAAAGGGTTTCTTGTGGGCTTTGATGAAACGGCCTATCAAAACTTAAGCGCATAAAAAAACGAGCCCAATGGCTCGTTTTTTATTTAGGCTTTTAGTTCGCACGAATCCAAGTTTGGTTACGGCCCAATGCTGAAACGCCAATATAACCACGTAATTTAAGCTTCTTACCGCCCTCAGCCAACTCACCTTTTAATTTGTAAGTTTTGCCAGATTTAGGGTCTAAAATTGTACCGTTTTCATAACTGTTGCCACCTACATTTTTTAGATTATGTACAATGGTCACACCTTTAAGCGGTTTGTTTTTATACGGACCTTCACATTTTGTACAAGCGTTTTCTTCACCTGGTGTCAAAATGTTTTGAATGGTTGCAGTTAAGGTTCCATCCTTCTGTTCCGTAAATTTTACTACGGCTTTGGGCTTATTGGTTTGGTCATCAATCGTTTTCCATACCGTTCCGTTTAGTGGGTCAGCCGCATTGGCAAATGCAGCCATACCAACAAGTCCTAAAGCTAAAGCAATCTTTTTCATTTTTGTAATATCCTTGGGTCTTCCAAGACTTCAGTATTCAAAACTCGCAACGATATTGCAATTTTTGAATGTGACTGTTTCGTGTAACCTTGTAACCTTGAAAAATAAAATTTATAGGGAAACAAGTAATTAACATAAGCGGATACTATATGAATATACCTAATGTTTTAAAATATTATTTCACAGAAACATTTCTTAAAACAGCAATTCGCAAACCAAGTCAGTTGAATTTACCTCCAACTGCTCTGCGCCCTATGCTTGAACAACTTTGCCGAGCCTTTCCAAAACAAAAAAATGTAACCGTTCGACCAATCCGTCTGGCTGGTATTAAGGGTGAAGAAATTAAAGCCCAAGATTCAGCGACCCAGCTTATTTTTCATATTCACGGCGGCGCCTTTTTTTTAGGAAGTTTAAAAACACATCATGCGTTTATGACAGATTTGGCTGCTCGTACCCAAATGCAAATTATTCATGTGGACTATCCACTTGCACCCGAGCATCCATATCCTGAAGCAACTGAGGCCTTATATGACGTCTATCAATCGTTATTAGTTCAAGGTATCCAGCCTAAAGATATTATTTTATCTGGTGACTCTTGTGGAGCTAATTTAGCTTTGGCACTTTGCTTACGTTTAAAAGAACAACCCGAACTTATGCCAAGTGGCCTGATTTTATTGTCACCTTTTCTAGATTTAACCCTAACCAGTGAGTCTTTAAGATTTAACCAAAAACATGATGCCCTACTTTCTCTTGAAGCTCTTCAGATCGGTATTCAACATTATATTGGCAATCATATTGCGGCAGACGACCCGCGTGTTTCACCTATTTTCGACAACTTAGAAGGTTTACCACCAACATTAGTTCAGGTCGGTTCAAAAGAAATTTTATTAGACGATGCCAAACGTTTTAGAGAGAAAGCTGAAGAAGCAGGTGTAAAAGTACAATTTAAACTTTACACAGGCATGTGGCATAACTTCCAAATGTTTAATGCTTGGTTCGAAGAAGCAAAACAGGCTATGGCGGATATTGCTGAGTTTGCTCATGAACTTGATAAGACGTAATCAAAATGAAGAAGTGACAAATTTAAAATTTGTCGCTTCTTCTTATTTTTCATCATCCAAATCATAAGGTTTAATTTATGAATCATGGTATGTTTAGGTTATGAATCCTTCAAACTCTCCCTCTTTAGGATGATCTGACCAAGAGACATCTCTATTTAGGAGTTCCTTTATTATTATGAAAATTCGTTTAATCACTCGTCCTATAAATAAAATAAAACAGGTGATTCTCGATTTCATCCATCACAATCACATTATTAACTGGACCCCATTACAAAAAAGCGCATTAATGCTTACCCTCGCCTGCGCAATGAATTTCAGTTGGATTTTATGGAAAGGCTATATTTTAATTACTCCTAGTGTTTGGCAATGGGCAAACCTATCTTTAGTTGAATCACAAATCTGGCTGAATTTACTGACCTTATTTTTATTAGCTGTACTCATTATTCCTTGTTATCGCTACAAAGACCAAGCTTGGGCGCAAAAAATTGTGCCTTTAATTAGTGTACAAGCCTTTATGTTGATGTTGTGCCACGATGGATATTTAATTGGTAGTATCAGCCCTGCCACAATGGTGGGTTACGTAGGCACTATTGGCGTAGGTTTGGTTTTATTTGAAAGAAAAATTGTTTATAGCGCTTTTATACCTGCAACTATTATTCTAGCGATATGTACATATTTAAGTATGACGGGGGTTATTTCATATGCTCCCCTATTTAATTTTACAGCGATGCGTCATGCCCAAACCAATCCATTTTGGCTAGGAAGTATGCTGTTTTTTATTATGCCCATTTTAGTGGCGTGTTTTATTTTATTTGAAATATTGCTGACCCAATGGCGTCAACGAGAAACCTATATTCAACGTTTAAGCCAAATCGACCCGTTAACTAATGTCTTAAATAGACGAAGCTTAAACACTCATCTTGAAGCACTTCATGAGCAACAATTTGATTATGCCGTGATACTTCTTGATATCGATCATTTTAAAAAAATTAATGATATATACGGACATCACCAAGGTGATCAGGTTTTGATTAAAATTGCTCAATGTCTTTCTGAAAATTTACGTAATGAAGACATCATTGGTCGATTTGGTGGAGAAGAATTTATTTTATTACTTCCTCATACCGATATTATTCAAGCAGAAAAAATTGCTGAACGTTGCCGGCAAGCTTTACAAGAATTGACTATCTTCAATAATCAAAATATCCAAATTCATGTAAGTGCCAGCTTTGGCATCAGCAGTTCCGCATTTGCAAATGACCCCTATCTTGTGATTAGACAAGCCGATCAAGCGCTCTATGCGGTAAAGGCCTCTGGGCGTAATCAAGTACGCACTTTTCACCAACTACCTCAGATCAAATCAATTTGAATCTTTAGCTTTTAATAAGCTTGCCAGCTGTTGTAAAAGCTCTTGCTGACTAAATGCGCCTGTTAAACGTAAAGAACGAATTTCTTGCTGTTGCTTGTTTAAAAAGAGATATGTAGGTGGCCCAAGAATATTCCACTGCTTGAGTAGAGCTTCATGTGATTGGTCATAATGGCTCAAATCAAGTTTAATGAGATAGTAAGGCGCAAGAGCCGTCTGAACCTCAGGCGCTTTTAAAATACGATGTTCAATAGGCTGACAAGCCACGCACCAATCGGCATAGACATCAACAACAATAGCCCGATCAGCAGGAGCTGCTGCTAAAATCTTTTGAAAATCTGCTGCCGTGGTCGCCACATGCCACTCAGCCATATGCTCAGAATTTTGTAAGCTACGATTTTGAATATGTTGATACTGGTTATAAACCACAAATGGCGTTACCAATAAAAGTAGGAGCGCATAAAGCCACTGTAACTGCCCTTTTTTCCAAAAGAACTGATACAGCGCATAGATAATAAAAGCTAGCCCAAGTACAAAACTAAGCACTTGCATGCCCCAATCTGGCAATAAAGGGCGAATGAAATAAAGGCTTAACCCCAACATCAGAAAAGCAAAAATCACTTTAATCTGATGCATCCAGTCGCCCGCTTTAGGTAAGAACTTTGCACCTAAAACACTCGCGATGAGTAAAGGTATTCCCATGCCAAAACCGAGACAGAATAAAAGCAAAGCACCTTGCCATTGGTTCTGGGTTTGAGAAATAAATAATAAAGTTCCAGCCAAAGGCGCAGTCATGCATGGGCCAACCAAGAGCGCAGAAACCACGCCCATAACGCCTGCACCAACTAAAGTGCCGCCTTGTTGCATAGACTGAATACGATCAAGGCGATTTAACCAAGTTTGCGGTAACCGAAGCTCAAAAAGCCCAAACAGATTTAGCGCAAAAACCACAAACAACAAACTAAACGCAATAAGAGTAGCAGGCTGTTGTAGCCAGCGTTGGAAATTTAAACCCGCTGAAGAAGCAATCAAGCCTAGACCTGCATAGACCAATGCCATACTACACACAAAAGTAAGTGCAATCGTCCAAGCTTTTAAACCTTTGTGATCTCGAATGATCAACGAGGTTAAAATAGGCAGCATTGGTAAAGAGCATGGCGTAAATGCAAGCAGCATGCCTAAACCTAAAAATAATAAAACACCATACCAAAGCGAGTGTTCAATTAACTTTGCTGACCAAACCTGATCTTGGGCAATCTCTGGAGCAGCTCCTTCAGCTTGAGTAGCTGAACTCTGATTCTCTAAAGACTCCGTAGAGCTTGATGCTTGGGTATTTGCCAAATCTAATAAGCGTTTTGGTGCTGCACTAGCCTGATTTTGCAAACCGACCAGACCATCTGCGTCAGTTTGAAACTCAATAGTTTGTGGAGGATAACAAATACGGTCTTTGGCACAGCCTTGCCAAGTTACAGTGTAGTGCTCTGAAGGCTTGGTTTTAATCTGGAAGTTGACTTGATGGTAATAAACTTCGCTTTGGCCATAGTTCTCATCATATTGAGAAACCGCTTTAGGCAATTTTAAAGTTAAAGGCTGATTGCCCTGTTGTACGGTAAATTTATGCTGATATAAATAATAATTCGGCTGAATCTGCCACGATAACTTTGCGGTATGCGATTGTGGCGATTCAACCGAAAATGAAAAAGCCTGTTCGGGTGACAATAACTTATCTTCTGCATAGACAAACTGACTCAATACAAAAGTAGCGGCTACTAGAAAATAAATAATTGCCTGAGAAATAAGCTTTTTCATCAATAATAATGAGTTCAAGTTAGTCTGATCAGAATAAGAATGCCATGCCTAAGCCACCTTTGTAGCTCTTATCTTGACCTTCTAAGTCCACACCAATATTTGCATCAAGTTGAGTGCGGTTATTTACTGCGTAAACTAAACCTGTTCCTAAACCATATTGGTAGTCTTGGCTTTCAGCTTTACGATAAACAAATTCAGAATATCCTGAGAGTTTGCCCGCAATCTTATAATTGATAGTTGGAATTGCAGTCACTGCCCAGTTACTGTTTTGTACTTCATAACGCATGGTAATAGAAGTATCCAACAAATCATTATATTTATAAGCTACTGCTGAACTTAAACTATATATATCGTCATGGGCAGTAAACTCATCATTACCTGTTGCAATAACAGCTTCAGCCAATACAGCCATTGTTAAATTTTCATCATTTAAATCAATCGCTTTTTTTAAGCCGATGCTTACATCGCCAAAACCTGAGTTATCCGTTTTTTTACCAGCACGTTTAGTTTGAGTCCATGCCGGACCTTGCCAGCCTAATTGCAATTCCAAACCATCAGCTAAACCTGTACGGAATAACATATCCTCATTTACAGTAACTGTTTTTTCTTTAACGCCATCAACAGTTGTCTCTGTATAGGTTGCATTTGGTAAGCCTTGTTCCCATGCTAATTTACCAACTGGCGTAATGCCTGTTCCAAAGCCTGAACCCGGACGATCAAACGAGAACTCTGCGGCAAAAGTACTTCCTGCAGCAACGGTGGTCAGAGCAAAAGTTAAAATTTGAAATGTTCTCATTCTATTATCCAATCAAGTAGTTAATTCTTTTGACATTTTTGCTCCATGACGGCGCAATAACTCTAGTGTTTCACGCTCTTCTTGAAGCGCTTCTGACCAATCTATTTCATCAAAATCACAATCAAAGAACAACTGACTGATTGAAGATAAAATGGTGAGTCCTTCTTCATCACGTGTGTTTGGATCAACTTTTTCATCTAGCAAGCGCTGAACTGCTGGTGCACATGCCGAACTTGCTGCATCCCATAGTGGACCATAAAACTCTTCTGCATCCCAAAGATGGACATTTGCCTTTGCCTGAATGAGGGCTTCAAGAATATCGAGATAAACTTGCAGGGCTTGCTGTTTTTCTTCTTGTGATAATGGAGTCCCCGCTTCATACGCTTCAGAGACGTCTTCCCACCATTTAAAAATTCCATCACAAATAATGGACACTGGCGGTCCTTGTTCCGGATCAATGAAATTCGGATCAAGACCCTCAGCAAGTAATTTTTGTACTTGCGCGAGTTCTAATTCTTCTATGGCTTTAATTAAAGCCTGCTGTTGGGTGGTTAACATGACCATCTCTCAAAAATATATTAGCGCTATTATGCCTAATCTCTACTGAAGATTTTAGAGGTCAACGCTATTGCATTGCAAACCTAAAGTTGTGAAGAGTTTTTATTGGACTTTTTATGTATTCATAAAAAAAGCCCCGAAGGGCTTTTTAGTGTTTTTTAAACTTCATCATCAATGAATTCTGGTTGACCACCTCTCGGGTGTTCTTTTTTCTCAAAGGTATGTTCAAGGCTACGTTTTAGCTTTTCAATCGCGCCATGAATTGAAGCGTCAATATTTCCTGCTTTATGGTGCACTGCAACTGGTTTTAAGCCAGAAGGACGTGCTTCGATCATACAGTGGATATCTTTGTCTCCACCTTTGTCCCCATTTTCATCACTAAAATGAACCGAGAAATGTGTAATACGTTCGCTATGACGTTGGAATTCTTGAGTAAGTTCTGCACGTACATAAGTAATTAAACGTTCACTATTATGGATGTTTTTATCTGTGCGGATTTCAATATTCATAAATACCATCCTCTCTTTCTTACTGTGGATCTTTTCTATGCAAAACTTTTTTATGTTGGCATGTTTTAAGCATGCATGAACTGACTTCAATTGTACATTTTGATGGTGTAATGGTTTGTTATCTCCTGACTTAAACGTACTGCTTTTAATTTATTTTGAAGATCTTCATACCTTCAATATCAGTCCATCTATAAAAATATGCAAGCTGATTTTTTAAATTTTTATGAAAAATTGAACAAAAGGAGAGCAATTGTGCCCGAATCTTATCTATCTGGAGCAGAACTTATTGAGCAGATTCAAAAGTCTCCTTATTCACGTGATTTAGTCGGTTATCACGGACAGCCTCCAGAGGTGAAATGGCCTAATAATGCTAAGGTTGCCGTGCAATTTGTGCTGAATTATGAAGAAGGTGGTGAAAAACATATTGAACACGGCGACGAAGGTTCAGAGCAGTTTTTATCCGAGATTATTGGCGCTGCAAGTTACCCAGCCAAACATATGTCGATGGACTCTATGTACGAATATGGTTCACGTGCTGGTTTTTGGCGCATTCATAATGAGTTTCAACGGCGCAAGCTCCCCATGACCATTTTTGGAGTAGCAATGGCACTTGTTCGCAACCCTTATATTGTAGAGGCAATTAAACAAGCCGATTACGATGTGGTTTCTCATGGCTACCGCTGGCTTCATTATCAAGAGAGTGATCTTGAAGTCGAAAAACAGCATATGGAACAAGCTTTATCTGTTTTAGAAAACTTGTTTGAAAATAAAACCATAGGTTGGTACACCGGACGTGATAGCCCCAATACGCGTCAGTTGCTTGCTGAGTTCCCGCAAATACAATACGACTCTGATTACTATGGTGATGACCTGCCTTTTTGGACCACACTTACCGATACGGCGGGTGCATCACGACCTCATCTGATTATTCCTTATACTTTAGAATGTAACGACATGAAGTTCTGCTCCCCAGGTGGATTTAATAGCTCAGAACAGTTTTTTCAATATTTAAAAGATAGTTTTGATGTGCTGTATGCCGAGGGAGAAACTGCACCAAAAATGATGTCTATTGGAATGCACTGCCGTATTTTAGGGCGTCCGGGTCGTTTTAAAGCATTACAAAGATTCTTGGACTATATTGAAATGCATGATCGTGTTTGGGTATGTCGCCGTCAGGATATTGCAGAATATTGGTATAAAAATCACATAAATCAATAATTGATTATTAATTTTCCAAATTCTTAAGCAAATCTCAAATCACTCTTGGCACTGTTATTGCTAAAACTCTATATCACGACTACGAGTTTAGGAATAACAGTGATTTTAGCCGAGTTTAATCAAGCCCCACCCGACCAACTCAAGACTCTGTTAAACAACTGCGTCCATATTCCTGTATGGGCCGAAAAAATTATTTCAGAACGTCCCTACTCATCAACTTCAGTTCTTTTAGGGTATGCAGAACAATTAAGCCACACATGGTCATGGCAAGAGATTCAGGCCGCATTAGCCACCCATCCAAAAATTGGTGAAAGACAAGCAAAAAAGCAGCTCAATGCAAAAGAGCAAAATTTTTCAGCCCAAGAACAAGCTGGCATTTCCTTAGATGAACAAACACAACAAGCCCTGCTGCAAGGTAATATCGAGTATGAGCAGAAGTTTGGTTTTATTTTTCTAATTAAAGCCGCAGGCCTCAGTAGCGACGAGGTTTTAAAAAAACTCCATCAACGTCTTCAAAACAACTTAGCTATTGAAAAAACAATTGTACATGAGCAACTCGCTGCAATTGCTCTATTACGTCTATCTCAGGAAGTACAAGCATGATCAGCACTCATATTTTAGATACGAATTTAGGTAAACCGGCTGCACAGGTCGAAGTGAAGTTGTTTCATGCAGCCACTCATGAACTGATAGCGACTGCAATTACCAACCAAGATGGGCGAGTGAGTGATTTTGGAATAAAAAACTTAGGTAAAGGTGCTTATCAACTTGAATTTGAAGTTGCCCCTTATTTTTCATCACAGCAAATCAAAACTTTTTTCCCCCGTGTTTGTATTCAATTTTTCATAGAAGACACCAATCAGCATTACCACATTCCATTACTGATCAGCCCGTTTGCTTATTCCACTTATCGCGGCAGCTAACTCAAATATAAATAGGAGAAAAATATGAATCATCAGCAAAAGAATGCGATTTCTCCAGAGCATGAATATTTAGGAATTTCCAAAAGTTTTGCTTACGGCTTACAGCATGTGCTCACCATGTATGGGGGCATTGTAGCCCCGCCACTGATTATTGGAACGGCAGCTGGCTTAAGCGCAGCACAAGTCGGAATGCTCATTGCAGCGGCCCTATTTGTAGGCGGGTTGGCAACTCTCATACAAACCATCGGAACCAAATATCTAGGGGCAAAATTACCTCTAGTGCAAGGTGTGTCTTTTGCTGGTGTGGCAACCATGGTTGCTATTATCACTACAGGCGGTGGTTTACCTGCTGTCTACGGCGCGGTTATTGCCGCATCTTTAATTGGACTATGCCTTGCGCCTTACTTTTCAAAAATTATTCGTTTTTTTCCACCTGTTGTGACGGGATGTGTCATCACGATTATTGGGTTATCTCTGTTACCCGTTGCGATTCGCTGGATGATGGGTGGTAACAACAAAGCACCTGATTGGGGTAGCGTCGAGAATATCTCTTTAGCTTTGCTGACCTTAGGCATTGTGATTATTCTAAATATGCTGCCACAAGCAAGTATTCGCCGTTTATCAATTTTGTTGGCTATTGTTGCTGGTACTACCCTTGCCTACTTTATGGGTTTTGGAGATTTTAGTCAGGTGAGCTCAGGCGCATGGCTGCAATTTCCACACTTATTTGCATTTGGTTTACCAACTTTCGAGCTAAGTGCAATTTTATCGATGCTAATCGTTACTTTGGTGATTATGACGGAAACCACAGCCGATATTATTGCTGTTGGAGATATTGTAGGAACCCAAGTCGATTCAAAGCGTATTGCCAATGGTGTACGTGCAGATATGTTTTCAAGCGCTATTGCTCCTATCTTTGGTTCATTCATGCAAAGTGCTTTTGCCCAAAATGTTGGACTGGTGGCAATTACAGGTATCAAAAGCCGCTTTGTCGTGGCAGCAGGCGGAGTCATTCTGATTATTTTAGGTCTATTACCTGTTATGGGCCGCCTTATTGCGGCAATTCCTATGCCAGTACTTGGTGGTGCGGGTTTGGTCTTATTTGGGTCGGTTGCAGCAAGTGGAATTCGCACTTTGGCAAAAATTGATTATAACGATCAGAAAAATTTGATTATTGTAGCAACTGCTTTATCAGCTGGGATGATTCCAATTATTAACCATGAATTTTATGCTCATTTCCCAGTTTGGGTACAAACTTTGTTCCATTCGGGTATTAGTTCGACTTGTATCTTTGCTATCTTATTGAATTTGTTATTTAATCACTTACCTTCATTTCGCAGCTCGCGTACCCCTCATTTAAGCCAAACAATAAACACACGAAATACACATTAATGAGTTAGTTTTTAGCGCCCCACTTCGGTGGGCTTTTTTTTAACCGTTGATCAAATTTGGCTTCATTTTTGCTTAAGACCCTGTATCCTTAGCGTGCTTTATTTGGGGGGAGATCATTTAAATGCAATTAAAGCAACTTGCGGCGACTTGTGCCTTGTTATCTGCAACTGCCATGGTTCAGGCAAAACCAATCTGGCAAGATTTTAGCGTGACTGGACTTTATGGTGAAAACTATGAAGTTGTAGATGACAAAGAAACCACCATTACTTTGGAATATGCAGCAAAAGTTAAATACGCTGATGTGTTTTTCTTTATGGACCGCATGCGTGGCGAAAATGACCACAAGAGTACTTATTTTGAGTTATCACCACGTTTAAGCTTAGGTGAAGTTTCTGGCAAAAAACTGGCATACGGCCCAATTAAAGATGTGCTCATTAGTACCACTTGGGAAAGTAATAGCGAAAACGGCAATAACTTCGACAACTTCCTTTATGGTTTTGCAGTTGATTTAGATATCCCATATTTCCAATATGCGAATTTAAACTTCTACCGTGCGAATAATGAGAACACTGACGACGATTATCAAATGACATTCGTTTATGGCATTCCATTTAAAATCGCATCTGAAGATTTCTTGGTAGATGGTTTCCTTGACTGGTCAACTGCTGAAGGCGACCATGCAAGCGAGTTGAACTGGACCACTCAATGGAAATGGAATGTAGGTAAACACATTTCTCCTGATACACGTCTATACCTCGGTATTGAGCATTCAGTGTGGAATAATAAATTTGGCCTTCAAGGTCGAGACGAAAATAACGTCAGTGCTTTGGTTAAATACCACTTCTAAAATTTTTATTTAGAAGATAAAACGGCAAGGAAAACTCCTTGCTGTTTTTGTTTTTAATCGAGTGGATTACCCACAATATTGCTAATAATCCCCTGCATAATATGTCCGCCTTGTTCACGGCGTAGTTCTGCATACCATGCCTGCGTGACCGTTTCATCTTTCATATGCGTTACGTCGCAGCGTTTGCGCGCACGAAGCACCAATTCATTGGCACGTTCATTACGCTTGTTTTGATAGCGGCGTAAAGCATCTTCTAGTCCCAAAGTGTTAATTTGCAAAGACCGCGCTAAATAAATCGCGTCTTCCATAGCTTGGCAACCGCCTTGCCCAATATCAGGTGTCGTGCTATGTGCAGCATCACCTAAAATCACCACACGACCTTTATAAAACTGTGTGAACGGTTCAATATCATGTATTTCTACCCGATTGGTTTTTTGCGAGTCTAAGCGCTCAATAAGCTGCTGCACTGGCTGACACCAATCAGCAAAATATTGTTTTAAAAGTTTTTTATATTCATCCCGATTATTATCTAACCCTGCTGGTAAAGGTACATCTAAAAAGAAATAAAAACGTCCATCCGCAACTGGCATCAGAGACGCGCGCTTGCCCTCTCCTACATAAGTCGTCCATTGCTGAGCTGGTGCTAAATCTTCGGATATTTCAACCAGACCATTCCAGTTCACATAACCTGCATAGCGACGTTGTACCTGCTGACCTAACACATAGGCCCGAGTCATTGAATGCGTACCATCTGCCCCTATGAGTAAATCAGCCTGTGTTGAGCTACCATCAGCAAAATGGACCTCTACAAAATCAGCTTTATCTTCAAGGCCTACCATTTTTTTGCCTAAATAAATCTGATCTCGACCAAACTCATCCATTAACATATTTTGTAAATCGGCACGTGCAACCGGATAAGGACGTTGTCCTACTTCTTCAATTAATGGCCGTAAACTGAATTGCGTCATCACATCTCCAGTTAAACCATCTACATAGGCCAAGTCATCCATTTGTCCACCAAGTTTGGCGATTTTCTCAGTTAATCCCAGATAATTTAAACATTTCACACCATTTGACCACAGCGAAATTGCGGCGCCGACCGGAAGAATCTTTTCAGTTTGCTCAAAAATACGAACTTGGTGACCAAATTTCTTTAATGCAATGCCTGTGGTTAGACCTCCCATTCCCGCACCAATAATCACCACATTCATAACACGCTCCTATAGATATTCACCTATAGGGTGCTTATGCTAAAAACATGCCATCGTTCAAAATTTATTTAGCTTTTCCACAAAACTGGCATGCACCATGCTTATATATTTATGTATAAAACTCATCTCAACACGCTCAGTGTGAGTGCAGTTTTAAATGAAAAATCATGTTTTTAACAAGAAATACGGATACTCCATTATGGCAACATTGCACGCTCCAGCTTTTGAACTTCCTGAAATTTTGAATACTAAAACAAATTTGGCAGATGCCCGAATTGGTGCACAAGTGATTGAGTGTTCAGATGATTTCTTTGCAGAAGCAAAGCGTATGCTGCAATTTGAAGCACCTATTTTTGTTGAAGATAAATTTGATGATCATGGCAAATGGATGGACGGTTGGGAAACCCGCCGTAAGCGTCATGCAGGCTATGACTGGTGTATTGTGAAACTAGGTGTGAGTGGAAAAATCAGTGCACTTGATATCGACACCACGTTTTTTACAGGAAATTATCCTGCTTCTGCCTCATTAGAGGCATGTTATGCACCAAATGGTGACCTTACTGGGGCAAAGTGGCAGAGTATTTTAGAAAATACCGAGCTAGGGCCGAGTCAACATCATATTTTTATGGTCAATAATGATGCAATTTTCACGCATATACGCCTCAATATTTTCCCAGATGGTGGTGTTGCCCGTTTACGCGTTTATGGTGACGTTCATATTCAGGTGACCGACCACGAGCAGACTCTCGATTTATTGGCCTTAGAAAATGGCGGTCGTGTAATTGCTTATAGCGATGCGCACTTTGGACATCCACGTAATTTGATTAACCCAGGCCGTGGCGTCAACATGGGAGATGGGTGGGAAACCAAACGCCGCCGCGCACCAGGTTATGACTGGTGTATTCTTGCATTGGGTAAAAGCGGAAAAATTGAAAAAATTGAAATTGATACGGCGCATTTTAAAGGTAACTTTCCTGCTGAAGTTTCTATTCAGGCGGTCTACCTTGAAAATGCAACCGATGCACAACTGATTCCACAAAGTATGTTTTGGTCTTACTTACTTGAAGCCCAACCTATGCAAATGGACCATATTCATGAATATGTGAATGAAATTTTACAGCATGAAAAAATCTCTCATATCCGTATTAACATGATTCCGGATGGTGGTATTAGCCGTGTCCGTTTATGGGGAAAAATTGCCAAGTCATGATCATGAAGAATATTCAAATTCAGCCTTTAACCATTGAGAACTTTCAGCCCTTCGGAGAAGTCATTTGTTGTGACGGGCATGATTTTTTTCATATTAATGATGCACACACCGAGCGCTACCATGCGCTCGTTGAAACTGAAATTGAAGGGGAAGCAAAGGCAGGAATTAGTATTTTCCGTAATATTAAGGCCAGTGTGTTGCCTCTAGAAATTTCAATGCTAGAGCGCCATCCGAAAGGCTCTCAAGCATTCATTCCATTACAGCAACAAAAATTTTTAATTATTGTGGCTCCTGGTTTAGACGAAAATACTCCTGATATTTCAAAACTATGTGCTTTTGTTTCGGATGGCAAGCAAAGTATCAATTATCGGGCAGGTACTTGGCATCATCCTTTGCTTACCTTTGAAGCACCGAGTGATTTTGCAGTAGTGGATCGAATTGGAGGCGGTGCAAATTGCGATATTTTTCAATTTCCCCATCCGATAAAAATTACTGTCTAAATTAAAATAGACAAATCTATCTATTTTTTAATTTAATAGTAGAACCCGTTGTGGTGATTTCCAACAATTTAGGTTTAAATAAAAAAATCCCCGCCAATTGAGCGGGGATTTTTTTATTTATTTTTAAACCGTAATATCAGCTAAGTTACCCTTCTGCTCAAGCCATTGCTTACGGTCTGCTGCACGTTTTTTTGCAAGGAGCTTGTCGAGTAAACCTGCCGTTAAATGTGCATCATCTAGATCGAGTTGCACCAAACGACGGGTGTTCGGATCCATTGTTGTTTCACGTAGTTGAATTGCGTTCATCTCGCCCAACCCTTTGAATCGGGTAATTTGCGGGTTCTTATTGCCTTTAACATTTTTCAAAATGGTTTCAAGCTCTTCATCATCTAGCGCGTAATGGACATCTTTACCAATGTCGATACGGAACAATGGTGGCATTGCTACATACAAATGCCCTTCTTCAACCAATGCTGGAAAATGTTTAACGAATAAAGCGCAAAGCAAAGTCGCAATGTGTAAACCATCCGAGTCAGCATCGGCCAAAATACAGATTTTGCCGTAACGTAATTCAGATAAATCATCACTGCCTGGGTCTACACCAATTGCAATGGCAATGTCGTGAACTTCCTGAGAAGCAAGTACTTCATCTGAAGAAACTTCCCATGTATTTAAGATTTTTCCACGAATTGGCATGATGGCTTGAAAGTTCTTATCACGCGCCTGCTTGGCACTACCGCCCGCAGAGTCACCCTCGACAATAAAGAGTTCACTTTCTTCACGTGTTTGGCCCACGCAGTCTGCCAACTTACCCGGTAAAGCCGGGCCAGAAACAATCTTTTTACGCTCAACTTTTTTTGCAGCTTTTAAACGTCGTCCTGCTTTAGAAATTGCCATTTCAGCAAGTTGCATGGCAATTTCAGCATGCTGGTTGAGCCAGAGCGCAAACGCATCTTTAGCAATGTTTAAAACAATATTGGCAGCTTCACGACTCGAAAGACGCTCTTTGGTTTGACCAGAGAACTGTGGTTCTTGGAACTTAAGGGATAAAATATAGTTCACGCCATCCCAAACATCTTCAGCCGAAAGTTTAAGATTACGTGGTAATAAATTACGTAACTCACAGAATTCACGTAGCGCTTCGGTCACCCCCGAACGCAAACCGTTCACATGAGTACCACCTTGTGCAGTTGGAATCAGGTTGACATAACTTTCTTGAACCTGTTCGCCACCCTCTACATTCCAGCAAATCGCAAATTCACATGCCGCACGGTCTGCTTGGCCACTGCTTACAAATGCAGGGTTTGGCAAAATTTCACGATCTTGTAATTCATCCATCAAATAATCGACAAGACCATTTTCAAATTGCCATTCGATTTTTTCATCGTTAATTTGATCGATATAAGTGATTTTTAAACCAGCAGCTAGAACAGCTTTGGCTTTTAAATTATGTTTAAGTGCTTTTAAAGCAAATTTTGGGCTATCAAAATATTTAGCTTCAGGCCAAAAACGTACAGTAGTTCCTGTCGCACGTTTAGGTGCTTTACCTTCTAACACCGCTAAAGGAGCAACGGGTTCACCTTGCTCAAATGCCATCTGGTATAAATTACCCTGCCGCTGAACTTCTACCTCAACACGTGTAGATAAAGCGTTTACAACCGAAATCCCCACACCATGTAAACCACCTGAAAACTGATAGTTATCAGTACTAAACTTACCGCCAGCATGCAGCTTGGTTAAAATGATTTCGATACCACTTTGTCCATATTCAGGGTGAATATCGACTGGCATACCACGGCCATTATCTTCAACTGACAATGAACCATCTTTATAAACCGTGACACAGATTTTGTCGGCATGACCGGCTAAGGCTTCATCGACAGCATTATCAATAACTTCTTGGGCTAAATGGTTAGGACGAGAAGTATCGGTATACATCCCCGGGCGACGACGAACAGGGTCTAAACCGGAAAGAACTTCAAGCGATTGAGCCGTATATTGTGTCACGTTGTACGTTTTCCTTATTTGATGGTGTGCGCAAAGAATTCGATCACTAAGGGTAATTTTTCTTCAAAATCTTCCATGGCATGATTGCCATGAGCATCCGTCAAAATCAATGAGGATGGTGTTGCAGCACTATAATAGCGTTGTGCTTGACGATAATCCAAAATTTCGTCGCCTTGTTGCAACAAGACGAGTATTTTGTCAGCATTTTCAGGCTGTTTCAGTTCCAGTTGTTCTAACTGTCGTAACTGAACATGATCAATTGACCATTGATCGTTCACCTTATAAGGCATGCTTTCAACTTGAAATAACTCATCAAACAGCTTCCATGGTTGCATAGCAGGGTTAATCAGTACAGCCGGAATATTATATTTCGCGACAAAATATGTCGCAAAAAATCCACCAAGACTACTGCCGACTAAAGCCACCTCTTGTAAAGACTCAATCAGCTCTGAAATCTGTGCTACTACCTGTTCCGGAGATCTATTTAAATCTGGCAAATGCACATTTATGCCCAATTCGCTACAATACTGCTTAAGGCTGAGCCCTTTAATTGAAGAAGAGCTACTATTAAAGCCATGGAGGTAGATAATATTCATATATTTTTCCCTCTAAATTGAGAATAAACTCACATTTTTGTTCTCAGTTTGTATATAAAAACACTATTGTCAGACAAGAAAAACCACTCAACTTACCATTCATCAGTATTTTAAAAACATGTGTTATTTAAACTACTAAGATGGAAACGTTAGCTGCCGTTCATAAAAAGTACAGCTTAAAACGTCGGTTATAACGTAAATGGGGGAAAGATATGCCGAGCTTAACACCGTTACATGAAACTTATTGTAAATGGGATCGTACGCCACCTAGTCAGGCCGACGTACTAGAAGGTTTAGCTCAACTGTTCAGTACCAGCTTAAATGGTGTACATGAATTAATACAAGTCATTAATATTGAAGTATTAAAAAATGCTTTTGGTATTAGTGCCCAAAATGCTAAAAATTTCCAAAAACGGCCCTCTGTCCAAAAGGCATATCAGTTTTCTTATGGTGCCTTACAAAAATATGGTAGTTGTTTTTTAGCACCAGGGCTGCGTCGCATTATTGAAAAATTTCCAACCCTTCATGAGAAGCCATTAACACCAACCCTTCATTTTTTAGTAGGAGTGTTAAATGGTATTTTCGGAGACTATCTACTTAAACAGCACAGTCCCCTCGCCTTGCCAATGGTTCTATACGACCACTACGGTGCAATCCAACAAGGCGAACTTGCAGGCCGTATTGTAATTTTAGTTCATGGTTTGTGCATGAACCATCTTACTTGGTCAAATGCACATTATGGCGGGATTGGTGAGCGTCTGTTAGCGCAGCGTGACCACAACACGATGCTGTATTTAAATTACAATACAGGCCGCCGTATTTCAGCCAATGGCCGCAGTTTCTCAAATTTATTAGAAGATTTAGTACAGCGTAATCCAAGAATTACCAGCATTGATTTAATTGGTCATAGTATGGGTGGACTAGTTTCCCGTAGCGCACTGTTTTACGGTAAACAAAATATGTACCAATGGATTCATATGGTCGAAAACCTCGTCTGTATTGGATCTCCCCACCACGGTGCAGTACTTGAGCGTTTTGGATTTGCACTACAAGATCGGCTAGGCGCTTTTCCATTTGTTGGCCTAATTGGTCAGTTGGTTAACATCCGTAGTAATGGGATTTTAGACCTACGCCATGGTAGTGTTCGAGATGATGACTGGGAATACATGGATGCCCGTATTGGTATGATGGATGACAACCGTGCTCCGGCTCCTCTACCTTCCCATATCAATACCTTTTTAGTGGCAGGAACACTCGAGTTTGAAAAGGTGCGTAATAAAGCGCTTACCGTGATTGGCGATTACTTAGTGAGTGTAAAAAGCGCACTAGGTGAACATCCTAATCCACGTTTTCAGCTTAAAGTTCCAGACTCACATAAAGCGGTGTTTTATGGCTTAAATCACTTTGAAATTCAGTATCACTCAAGTGTTGCCGAACAGATTACTCGCTGGTTATATCCTCATGTAAATGATTATGTGCAAGACGGTATTCAAACCCATATTATTGATATGCCGAACTATACGCTCGAAGATTTAGAAGGAATTGTAGAGACTTAAAAAAAGCCCAACTTTTGTTGGGCTTCTTCTAAATTGTATAGTTTACAATCATTTAAATCTGTCATAAATTTTATATTTAGAAATATTCTTAATCGATGTTTCCTTATGTAAATATCCATTTAAGACAGATATAATATTTATATCTTCCCCTATTTTACCGCAAGACAAATTTACGTCGACAGAGTCCTCTATTTTGAATCCTTCTTTAATTTTTTTTTGATCTAATGCTCTTGAGTAAGCAAATGAATTATTAGGACTATAAATCATAATAAGATCAGTTTTATTATTTTTCATATCAGCCCAATAAATATAATAGTCTTTAGTTTTATACTGGATATGGCTACATGAACCAGTAGAAATCCAATTTTTATCTTTTAGATTAAATCCTATTTGTTTTACTAGTTTTTTATTTTCTAGGCTAAAACTATCATCCCAGACATCAGAACATTGGACGTCTGGCAGCACACTCACTTGTACTGCTGGTTTACTCCAATACTTCATACATTCTTTCGCACTTTCTGCATATAAATTTATGCTATTTAATAAAAGATATATCATTACTGCTATCTTTAATAATTTCATTATTAACTTAGACCTTTATTCTAAAATTTTCAAAAAAATTTACTACTATCTTACATTCAAGCTTATCTTATATTTTAGAAATCAAATAATATTTTTAGATAGCATTCAAGTTAGCTAAAACATTTTACCCTCCACAATCAATCATTTTATTATTCACAAGCTTTCTTGATTATTTTATTAAAGTATAAACTAACACCATTTTTATCAACATCTGCTAACATTGCTACTAAATGTAGCTGTCCTTGATCATCAAAATATGACCTTTCTTGAAATGAGTTATATATAGCAACATCGATTGGAACAATATTAAATTCTTTGTTTTTCAAATCAACGATCATTTTTTTATTTTTATTAAAAAGTTTTCTAGCATAAATAAGATTTCGTTTAGAGTCACTTTCAACTAGGCAATTATTATTTTTATCTAAAGTAATAAACTCTTTAGTCTGATCTTCCTGTGTTTTACTTATAAAAAAGTGATATTGACATGGTGAGCCACAACTACCATAAGCATGAAAAATATTTTCATTTACTTTATCAACCTCCGGATATCTCATGTCTCTTAAAATAAAATTAGTTTTATTATCAGCGTTTTTTTACGACATCACAATATTCTTGATCATGCCCTTTACATTTCAATTCAACATTAAATGTATCTTTTGCATAGATGGTCGATCCAATAATAAATCCACAAAAGGTAAGAGCGAATATAGTTAGCTTCGTAATATAAAAAAGGTAAAATTTTATAATTTTATTTTTTAAATCTTTAAGCACGTTTATGCTTTTCTCTATAACCATGAACACTAATCTCTTAATTATCAAAAGACTCAATTTTCCAACCAAAAATTAATTCTGATACTTTTTTTAACACTTACACTAGACCTAAAAGAAAATTAGTATTTCTATAAATTAAAGGCACTAAATAAATTATTTCTTATCACCACCACAAGGATTTTTTATTTTCTTTTTAACCAATATTTCCCCATAATCATTTGCAATTAAATTTAAACTACCATCAGGTGAGAAAAAACTCTCCTCCTTAAAATAACTATAATAATCAAATCTTTGTAACAACCCATTAAATTCTTTAGTTTTTAAATCGACAATTTTTCTAGGCTTATTTGTAAACAATTTTCTAGCATAAATGACTTTTTTCTGACTATCACTTTCAATTAAACAATTATTTTTATTATCAATAGTAATAAATTCGTCTGTGGAATCCTCTTTATTTTGACTATAGAAAAGCGTAACTAAACATGGAGACCCACAAGATGTTTTCACTTTATATAAGTTTTTATTTATTTTTGAAATATTTAAAAGTTTGACATCTTTTATAACTATTTCATTCTTACTATTTATAGTTCTCACAATGTCACAATTAGAACTATATTCATCCTTACATTTTGCAGAAACTACAAAAGTATCATCATTTGCATATATATTAAAACTAAAAATAATTCCACTTAATAAAAAAATTGATATAAAAGTCTTTTTCATATTAAATCCTGTAACTTCCCTTATCTTTCGTTTAAATATTTCAATCATGTTCTATCCTATAACTACTTTCATCAACATCTTCATCACTTAGGTATTAAAACCTTTATCTTAGATATGCCGAGCCATATGCTTAAATGTTAACAATGAACTGTAAAGATATATAAAAAGTGAACTTATGTTAGGCTTTTTTATAAAATTTTAAAACTTTTCTTACTTTTTTTAAATATTAAAAAATAGAAAAGGTTATAAAGAACCCTATATCAATTATTTATCCTTATAAAATAGATTATCTTTGATATCTAAAACTTCATCGGAATAAAGATAATATTTTCCTTTCTTAAAGACTACTTTTCCTAACTTTTCACCAGTTTGAACTTTAAAGAAATATAGTTCGTTATTTTTCTCTTTCACTTTACATATATAAGATTTATCAACCTGAAAGCCAGCAATAGAATACTCACACTTTTTGGGTGTTAGCGTTAAAACCGATTCTATCGTCGCAACATTACCACCCGGCAACTCTTCTGAACTATAATAATGATAAGTACCATTCCACTTATCTGCATTTGCAAATGTGGTAACAAAAAGAGCCAGCAATAATAAACAAAAATTTTTCATTTAATTAATTTATAAATAATCAAGTCAAACTATTATAACCAAATTACAATACAATAAAATATTTTATTGTTTTATAAATCAACTATTAAAAATACTCTTTTTGAAAATTAATTCTTACCACAATTACCAAATCTAGAGAAATATATGAAAGAAATTGTTGTTTTTGACTTGGATGGGACATTACTATCGGGTGACTCTACAAAGGCATGGTTAACAGATAAATTGAAGTCTAATATTTTTAGATTTATCGCTGCACTTATTGTTACACCCATCGCTTTACCTCTTATGAAATTTAAGAAATATAAATCTAAAGGCGCTTCATTGTATTTATGGATTGCAACGTATAGTTTGAACGAAGAAGAATTAAAATACAGCTTTAAAAATTTCTCTAATAATATCAAAAACTCTCCCTCCAGTTCATTATATTGGTTTGAGCAAGGTATAGCCGAAGTTAAAGATCATTTAAACAATGGAAGAATTGTGTTTATTGCCACGGCTGCACCAGAAAAGTTAGCGAGCATTTTACTCGAGTCTACCAATCTAGATGTACGAATTATTGGTACTCCTTTACAAAATAAACTAGGAGGATGGGTAAGTGGAACACATTGTAGGGCTGAAGAAAAAGTAAAAAGATTGAATAAGCTTGATATCAAACAACCTTGGTTTGCAACATACAGTGATGATATTGATGATGGCTTACCTATTTTGATGGGCGCCAAAAAGCCCTACTTAATTAATAGTGATAACAACAAAATTAAAAATATTAAAATCAAAAATTTAAAGCTATTAAATTGGTTTTAAAGTTATGATATGAGTATTGTTTATATAAGCTTTCTACCGACTAAATAAAGATAGTATAGGCACTTTTATTACTAAAAGTGCCTATAAAAGTGATTTTTACCGGTTAATCTGGCACTAAATTAAATATAATTACACACTTAAGAATTAAGTAAAATATTAAAGCTCTATTTTATTTGATGAATTTGCATAAAACCTTCATTGCATTCTAAAGTTGAACCTTTTAAATTCTCACATTTAATTTTATTACCTTTTGTTAATCTAAATTTAAAACCATCATTAACTTTATAGCCTGATTTAAATTCTTTTGACATCACTCCCCAAACAGTAGGATTGTTTTGAACATATATAGAATTTATAGTATAAATATTTAAAGAATCATCCAGAGTAATTTTCTTTATATGATTTTGATCAAGAAAATTATAATCATATTGACCTTTTTTATTTGGTAAAACACTTGTATCCATTAGTTTAACAACAGCAATTTCTTTTGCTTTTTTATTAAAAATATAAAATTTATTTATGATATAAAAATCACCTCTTAATACATTTTCCGTATATTCCACAAAACCAATAAAATTATTATCTGAAAAATATGATGAAATAATATATCGATTCAAACCATATATTTTATTATTATCCAAAGTATATATATTATTTCCTTTCCTCAAAAGAATACTATAAGAATGAGCATTTTCATCACTAGAATTAAAAGAATTTTCTTTAGTTAGAATTTCATAATCTTGATCTATTTTTACAGATTGACCAATTTCATTAATACTTTGATATCCTTGAGAAATAAAACTATTTGAATCATCATATAGAATAATATTTTTTGCTTGAGAAAGGTCTGGTATTAATAAAGCTAATATTAAAAATAATTTACTTCTAGACATCTAATATACTCAATTTATCGACATAACATTATTGAATTTAAATCAATTATTTATTCAAGCTTATAGTTACAAACTCATATAAAGTAATGTTTTTAGTTTAAAGTATTCTTAAATTCAGTACCACTTAATTTTTCTAAAAAATACTTGTTAGCAGTTTCCTCATGTACATAATTATGTGCAAGAAGGTATTCAAACTCATAATTAATGAATTGAACTATACATTCAAAGATTTGGAAGGGATTGTAAAGACGTAAAAGAAGCCCAACTTTTGTTGGTCTTCTTTAATTAATTGGCTTTTGTAGAGGGAAGAAAATATTTTTAAATTTCAACTTTCCAAGCTTTATTGGCAACTACTTTTCCATTTTTCATATTTAAAACAATGTTATAAGCTGCTGTACCACCATTATTAAAAGTATTTAAAATATAAATATTATTATTTAAATAATATATTTTAAAATCAGCAAGCTCATTCTTGCCTCCATCGACACCATCTTTAGGGAAAAAATATTGCTCGAGCTCAGTTCTACTGATTTCTATTCTGTTATCTTTTTCTTTAACAATAATTTTATCAAGTTGTAAAAAATTATTGTTAGGTAAGCTACCATCTGTACCAAAGAACTTTTTATCATTAAAATACTTATATTCACCTTTAAAAGTTTTATAAAGTTTAAGATCTAAAATAGCTTTTTTTGCATACACTTCTACTATTATATTTTTATCACTATAAACAGCTTTTTCTCTAGAATATTGAGATAGTTTAATAGAAGTGTAACCACCAAAACTATTTATTCTATTTTTATAGACAAATCCAGTTACACCATTACTTGCATTAACTAAACAAAAATTATTAGTCTCTTCATCCATCACACAAGAAACAATTTCATTATTATTTAATTTGGTTGTAACTTTCGAACTTAAACTTGAATTTTCCCTTACATTCACATACCCATCTTTATCTTGAATAAAACCAAAATCAGCATATGAAGCCTCAGTAGATCCAATCATGAAAGTGGTAAAAACTATAAATTTAAGATATTTAGTCATTCGGTATTAACTTTTATTAATAAGAAAATATTTTCAATATTACCAATTATTTATAAGCAGCAAAAAAATTATATTAATTTATTACTGCTTATAAGAATATATTTATATTAAAATATTTCTATTTTAAAAAATATGAATACATATCATTATTTTCAATTTTCGAAACAATATTTTTATCACCCTTTCTCTTTTCAATAATATCTTTGATTAAAAAAGGTTTATTTTTATCAGGAATCAAGGAAAAAGAATATTGAATTGGGAAATTCTCATAATTAACTTTTCCAGTTGAAGTAAAATCTTCAGTTACTTTCTGAAAATCATATACCACTTGATATGACTTATCTTTTTTATTATACTTTATAGATGATAATTTTGTAAATTTCATTGAAGCATCATTTAAACTTCTTAATTTAACATTTATTGATAAAAATGATGGATTGTATATTCCTAAACTTTTTTTATTAAATACATATATATCACTTTTAAATTTTTTTGAATCATTATTGGATACAGGATTTGTATAACTTTCAATTGAAAAAATAGAAATATTATTATCATTATAAATAATACTAGTACCAATTGCTCCAACATCTGAAATAACAAAAGGAAGTTTATACTGACTTTCCCCTAATAGAATTTTAGGTTGATAGCTTATAAAGTAATAATTCTTTCCTTTTATTTCATTATTATTATTCAAAACCGGATTTAGTAAAACTGTAACTTCGCCATATGGAACAGTAATGATATTTTTTTTCAAATCTACATTTTTGCTGACATCAGTATATATAAAGGAAGAATTTAAAACACTCCGGTACCCTAATTTGACATTTACTGGCTGATCTTGATTATTTTCTATATTAAACTCAGCATTAGCAGCATTAGTCCAAGCTAACATACCAATTAAAAAAAATTTAAACATGCAGTTTCTCAGTTTACAAAAAATATTAATCTTTAAATTTAAAATTTACATCAGTCAACTGAACATACTAGTTTCATCTCTTTAAGATTATTATCTGTTGTATAATTAATTGCAAAATTTAAATTTATTAAATCTTCTTTTCTAAAGATTTTCGGAACTATATTCCAAACATTTTTACCGTTAGTAACGAATGCCAAATTAAATTCCGGAACTTTATTATTATTCATATCAATCTGATATTCCAAAGAAAATCCGTCTTTTTTCTTACCAACAATATTATATATACGTGGCTCCTTTAACCCTTGATCACAAGCTTGATATATATAAATTTTGTTTTTTAAAATTTTAATTGTACTTTCACTACAATAACATTCACCTGTTTCTAACTCTTTCACAATACCATTTGTGTATTTAAATGGTTTTATTAGGTTTCCCTCTAAACTATCAAGGTCCAGATATGACTTTTTCAAATCTTTTATTTTAGAATTATTAAAATCACTTAAACATTTATAGTTTTCACTACTTGCTTCTTTCCCATTAAATTTACATTTTAAATTTCTATTTTTCAACCAAGAACGTTGAGTATCTACCAGATACTTAACTTCATTTTTATTATCACTGATATAGCTTTTTATATCTGAATATATACTATTCAGATCATGCTTACTATTACTATATATTGTTTTCTCGTCTAATCGTTGTGGTTTATAATCTGCAGCATTTGAGTAAATACATACGCTGGAAACCAATAAAAAATTATAAAATTTAATAAAACTAGTTCTCACTATATGTACCTTCAATAAAAATTAATAAACTCACCATGTGTAGGCGTATCAAATTTAACAGTAACAATATTATCTATTGCTTGTAGTATACTAAATTTACCTATATCATCTTGTGCATTACTTAAAATATTAAAATTTATATTGCACATGCTATTTAAATTACTTCTACACTCATAATCTTTTACTAGCATATTTGTTAATTGATTAGCAAAAAACCTAGAAATAGTTTTTCTATCAGCACTCTCAATAATTTTCTCTCCATCTGTAGGATAATTTTTATACAAGTTTGTGATTAATTTTTTGAGTCTTTAAAATATTTATCATCATTACTTGCATTTGTAACACTACATAAAATAGATAGAAAAATAAATGTAAATAATTTGTATTTCATAAATTATACCTAAGCTGATAACCTATTTTACAAGAAAAAATTATAAAAAACTTCGCAACATTTTTTATTTTTCATTTACATTTTTTTGAAACTAATAGGGGAACATTTACTCTTTAAATATCTTCCTCGTGAAAAATACTTTGATATTTATGTAACAATAAAAAATATTACTAATTTTTTAAAAGGTTCATTAAAAATTTCTCTCTGTACCCCAACTATTGGGGTACAATCAAAGTATATATTAGTCTAATTTAAGTCCTTTTTTTATTTTAAATTTTTCTTTAAAATTTTACCATTTTTATCTCTATAACTTATTACGCCTGAACTATCAATTGAGTAGTAATCTCCTATTTTTTCCACTTTTAAATCAGGCTTTATTTTTATTAAATAAAATTCAGAACTAGAACTTTCATCTGTATCAATATATTTTTCAGCAATAGAATAAAAGCTATCTTTGAATTGAGGTAGGAATCTAAATGTATTTATATTTAACGAATCCACTTTTGTGTCATTAAGTACATTTATAAAATCAGGAGATATTTTTTCTAATTCAGAGAAAGAGTAAGCCCGATTATTAGAATTTTCAAGTTGCGTACATTTCTTAGCTGAGTTCTTCTCCCTACATTTAGAAAAAAAATCTGACGAAATTGGTAAATTGAGTTTTTTTATCACATTATTAGAACTAGAATTATTATATTTATTTATGCCTTTATCTATTTCAACTCTAGATTTAAAATCAAAACTTCCATTGCTATATGTATAACAAGTTTTGACTGCGCTATAAGAATTCCGATATTGATTAAAGTCACCATTTAAACAAAATGAATTACTATCAGACGAGAATTCTATAGGTTTGATATTTGACATCACACTTAATGAAGCAGGGAATGTGAAAACCTTAAACTTTTCTAAATCAATAACTGCAAAATATAAATAGTTTTTTTCTTTAAAATTCATTAAAATTTTGTTTTATCAAAATTCGATATTTTGTTTTTTAAAATATTATTATAATCTTTTAATCTTTCTTTGGAACAAAAATCCACCTCATCATAATCGATTGAGCAGTCCTTGACATCGATTTTATTGATATCCTTAGCTACAGATGTATTACTTGAGTATCCTAAAATTAATAAAACTACAAGTATAGTTGAGCTAACAGATACATTTTTCATTTTTTCACCATTTAGTCTATTTTTACAGATCGGCCAATTTAATTAATATTTTATATGCTTAAAAAAATACTATTTAAATCACCATGGAGAATAATATTTTCCCTGTGAAATTTTTGGCACTAACAGAGCTGATATTAAAAAATACTTTTTTAAATATATATCTAATCTCATCACTTTTCTTTACTTAAAGATAATGGGTTTTTAAGCAAATGGTATGGATCAAAATGCCCCACCAATCCTCTACTATCTTGATCCTTTGCTGGTAATGATTTATTACCTTTCCCATGATCTTTCAAATACCAAACATCAAAACTTTGATCCTTTTCTAATTCGATCACTAACAATAAATATTTCCACAAAATTCAATCTCCCTTAAATCTTAAAGGATTGCCAATCTCAATTTATACTTCTTGACTTAAATAGCTGTAAAATAAAAAAGGGAATTCTATCTTTAAGATAATATTCCCAAGTTAACTTGATTTTAAAAACTATCAGACTATTATTTCTAAATAAGACGAATGACCTATTAAAATTTATTTAACAATATAGATTAATCCTCATAGCAACTTATAT
Source organism: Acinetobacter sp. AKBS16 (assembly GCF_002899995.1). Lineage (NCBI taxonomy): Bacteria > Pseudomonadati > Pseudomonadota > Gammaproteobacteria > Moraxellales > Moraxellaceae > Acinetobacter > Acinetobacter sp. AKBS16. The sequence continues at coordinate 41,942 of NZ_POYH01000024.1, forward strand.
AATCTTTAGAAAACAATCCAATAGAATCAATTTTACCTTGGTGATTAGCAGTGTAAATATAATAAGAATCAGAGTGCTGTGAGAGAAATTTATATTCATAATAGCTACCTCCCTCTTCCGCATCCATTTTTTTTGTTTTGGTAATATTTTTCAGCTTCAATAATTTTTTTTCATTTTCTCCAACGCTTATTCCATTAGCATCTATAGCATTAGGTTTTGTTGTATTTATTGCTGTTACCACTCCTCTTTTATCAACATCTACATTAGTTTGGTTATCATTAATAATAAGATTTTTTGATTTTTCACAATCTTTTACATTACTAATATCTTTATAATTTTGCACTATTATATTATTTTTATTTTTTTTAAAAACATCATCAAACTTATCTCCTAAATGAATACCATCAAGTTGATTAAAAGCTAAATTACTATTACTTAAAGCATGAACTTCTTTTTCTGCACATCCAGCAAAAAAAAGTATCAGCACAAATAAACTCTTTTTTTTCATCCTCAAATATCCTCTATATTTGCTAATAATCCTTGCATATGCAAATGATTATTATGTCTTGGCTTTTTGCTTTTTAGTTGAAAACACTTTGGAAAAATATAATTATGCTCTACACCTGCTTTAGCATTAGTGAAATATTCACTTATCATTAATTTGGATTTCCCCCATCCAAAGCTTATGAAATTATTTATTAGCTCTAAACTTCTTTGGTGGTCATACATTTCATCCTGTAAAGTCACAGCTTTAGCTTTTTTATCTTTTCTAAGATATCTTATATCTCCCGCTTCTCCATTAATATGGGATGCGCTCTCTCCGGGCGATCCATTGACTGTACTAAAACCATTGAATGAAATATCATCATAGCCCGATTTGCATAATCCACCTAAAAAAGCAGCCATTTCCACACTAGCAAGATAGTATCTTTGCTGTCCACTATTCATTAACATTTTATATCCGACATCACCCTGACGGTACGATGAGAAAGGTCGGACATCTATTAAGAAAATATTACCATTACCTAGTACATCCTTTTTTTCCCATCTCTTAGCAACTACATATCTCGATTTTCCTAAATTATGGGATTTCCCTTTTTGATCATAATAAATAAACTCAGCAAAACCTGTTGCAGCTTTATTCTCTCTTTTTATTTTCCCATTATGATAAATATGAAATCTAGTTGTATCACTTGTAACACTAGCTTGATTACTAACAGTTGTTAATGGCTTACCTCCATTTTCAGTATAAGTATTACTTTGTTTTACTTCATTTTTATTATTTTTCTGAGTTTTAGCTTGATCAGCTTGTTTTTTGGCAGTTTCCTCCTGCTTTTCTTTCTGATGCTTATTTAAATTTACATTTTGCTTCTGTTTTGCATCATTAGCTTCATATGCTTTTGAAGCATGAACCGCACTCCCATTCACTGTAAAAGCTTTTGTTACAGTATTTTTTTCAACTCGACTTAATATTAAACTTTTTCCCTTTATACCGAAGCCAAAAACAAATCCTGTTAACATTCGAACATTCAGTATACCGCGGCTATCTGTCCTTTTAGAGATTTCTCTACCTCTGTAAAAAATACTAAACAAAGTATTTGGAACAGGTTTATTATCCTGAGTTACTGAAATATTAAAAGAATGTACAGGAAGACTTACTTTTACAGTTTTATTTTTTAATGCTGCATTTGCTGTAAAATGATGTATAACTTGTTTATGTCCAGTACCCTGTACAGAAACTTCAATGTCTTGGCCTATCTCTGCAATAATATTTTGCTTGACCCCATGACTATCAGCAGTATGCTTTTTAATATTACCTTTATACGTAATAAAAAAATTCATATTAGAGATTGCTTTACCAGAGTCACCTTCAACTATTTGAATATTAAAGTCTACATCTTTAGATGAAGAGTCTTTCTCTTTTTCTGGAGCAGTAGAAGGTTGTGATTTTTCATTTCTTACTTCTTGTGGTGTTTTATTAGTTTGCGGTTTTGGTTGTGGTGTACTATTTTTTTCTAGAGTTGCTGGATGACTTGAAACCTTAAAATCACTTAGAATTGCTTTTTGTTTTTCATTTGCTTTTTGAATAATAGTATTTGACTCTTTTCCGTCAGCACAAATTTTTATTTCTGTATTGGGACTTCTAACAATAACAGGTAAATTACCATTCTCATCGCTCTTAACTTTAACCTTTGTTTCTCCAGAAACATATTTACCCTTATTTTGAGAAACAATTATTACTTCTTTATCCTTTAATTCCAAACCTAAATTATCTTTTAATGTAACGTAGATTTTTCTATTACAACATTGCTCCAAATCAAACCCACCAAAATTTTCAATATATTTTTTAATGTGGGTTCCATTACCATCTGTTTGTTTTTTACCATGAAATTTTGGGATTCCTAAGAAAGCTCCTAGTCCCCCTATTCCAACAAGATGCATACCAGCTATTGCACCCGATTCTGTTATTTCTATATTTTGAATGGTTGTACCGAAATATTCATTAAAATTATTATTTCTAAGTTGATTACATAAATATTTAATCCATTCCTTGATAATTTCATATTGAATTTCAGGATGCTTTAAAAAATCTTTTTTTGAATTTATATTTCTTTTTCCTGACCATTTCCCTACCCAGTTATTTGAATTAAATTGATTTTTCCAACTTATACGCAAAGAGGAATTCTTATCTGTATTTTTAATATCGGCATAGGATATACCTTGATCTCCTAAATAATATCCTAAATCATATAAGGCTTCTTCACCCCATTGGAATAATCCTATAAATCCCATTTCATTTGTTATACTGGCTGCTTCCATATTTATAGGGTGTGTTAAGGGTAGTAGTAAATTTGATGATGATTCTTTAAAACTAACAGCTTCAATAAATCCAGCTAGATTAGTCTCAAAACTTTTACTATCTTTTTCAAATTTAATCGTTTTTTTCATAATTAATCCCCCTTGTACCAATCCCCTACTTTATAATAGCTCATACTAACTGAAGTATTATTTTTTAAATAAGTATTTAACACAGATCTGGCTTCATCATATTCTCCATTTTTTGCACAACTTAAAGATACTTTAGAATTTTCTCCTTCTTTTTTGGGGGAACTTACTTTTCTGAAATAAGAAAATGAGCTTTTATCATTATATGCAATCCATATTTCATCTCTATCTTCCTTATAATATGCGCGGTAAATATAATAATTGTTTTTATTATATGAAACTTTAGAACACTCACCTGTTGACATCCATTGATTATTATTCGGTTTTAACTTCAATTGATTCAATAGCTTCAAGCGACCTTGGGTCACATTACTTTTTCCATACTCCCAAATATTTTCACATTCCACCTCTCCCAAAACCTTGAGAGATGCAGCAGATTTTTCACTCCAATACTTCATACACTCGTTTGTACTTTCTGCATATAAACTTATACTGTTTAATAGAATATATGTACCTATTACTATCTTTAATACTTTCATTATCAGCTTAGTCCTTGATTCTGAAATTTTCAAAATCTGATTTTAAATCATCATCTTCAATTTGTTCATTACTATCGTGGTCATGGTTATGCTCATCATCACCTCCACAGCAGGGTTCATCTGAACTTTTTCCTTGACCATCATTGATTATTTCTTCAATGAGTTGTAATTTATCTGAATGCACATCATTTTTGCCTAATAAAAGAATTTCAATATTATCTGGATTATCACTAAAGATTCGTCTAGTCCTTGCGAACTCATCAAGGAAGCCAATATATTCTGTTTTTTTCGTGTGATTAATGACTTTATATTTAAATCCATCTTTTAATAAATTAGTATTAATTAATTCACTAAAATCAAATCTTCGACTAAAAATTCCACTCTCAGGCATTTTCGGCAACTCAGCATTTACTGTTGCCCCACCCGTAAACAAATGCTGCCCAGCTTTACTTTCAAACTTACCACCTGTTGTCGAAAATACGCCATTGGCATTAATTTTGAGCTGTGAACCACCTGCCGTTAATACAATTTCTTTTGGACTCGTAAGCTCGATTTTTTCTTCGGTAGAAATGAGCTTAATCACCTTCTTCGCAATTGCTTCAATAGCATCATCTTGTGCTTGTAGTTCGAGCTTTCCTTTTGCTGCATAAGCACGCAAACCTTTTTGAGCAGCGAACAAACTAATTTTGTCTTGTGCGTGCCCAATAATATTTTTTTGCGCACTTAAATTAATAGAACCGCTGGCACTTTCGGCAATATCTTGCGACGCTTGTAAAATAATATTTTCAGGTGTCGTCAAGGCAATGCCATTTGGCGATGCTAATAACATCAAGGCTTGTCTAAAGATTTTGCCTTGTTCTTGCTGTTTAGTATCGGAACTGCTTTCTAAACCTTGGGTATAACCCTCCATAAAGCCTTGTAAAGAACTCAATGCTTTAGAAGGTGACACTTCCAATTTACTGCCTTTACTAAAAGTTCCACACGTACTCATCAAATCAAAGTCTTTAGTCTCGACATTTGCTAAGACTTTCCCGACCTCTTGAATACTTTCAAATGGATTTTTATGAATTCGGTCTTTAATACTTGCGAGTTTTCCTTTAACAATATCAGGGCCATGTTCTTCAACGTTTTCGATGAATGCTTTTAAATTTTCTACCGCATCTTTGGCATCGCTAAAGAAAGAATTGAATTCATCTACAACGCCTTTTGCGTTTCCTCCTAGTGCACCAATGTCTTGAATAAAGCCACCACAGTCTTTTAGGGCATGGATAGGATCGTTATTAATACCTTCTTTGAATAGGTTTACCGTACTATTTAATGCCTGCCCTGTGGTTTTTAACTCAAGCGACTGGATGAATTTGGGTAAGCGATTAATTACATTCAAAGCATCAGTTTGTTGCTTGGCTGCAACTTCACTGAGCATTTTCATGCTTTCATAGCCTTGTGAAAGTAAGGATTGTGCTTGTGCGGCCTCTAAATGGTCTGCAATCGCTTGCTCTTGTGCATAGGTACTAATGAGCATGCCTTTACCCGCCCGCACAGCTCCCCAAGCGTCTGTTCTAAGCTCAAAGCCTTCACCACGGCCTTGGCTTGTCGCTTGTTCTTTCGGATGGCTTAAATTACCCAAATTCAGCTGTGTTGCTGCATGGCTACTTTGGAGTTGGGTACTAATTTGTCCTGTTGTGTCATCAAAACGTAATTGGTTAAAGCCGCTCCCGTTTATTTCCTGACTGCGAATTCCACTCAGTTTTTTAGTTGCTGGAAGCTGACCTTTTACATCGAACTTGGTGGGTGAGCGCTGCGCTTCATGGATGCGCCCAGTCACAAATGGACGGTCGATATTGCCATCAAAAAAGTCAATAACAACCACTTCACCAATACGCGGTAAGAAACGTGCGCCATAACCTTCTCCTGCCCAAGGAGTCAGTACATCCACCCAAGCCGAGTCGGTATCGTTGTCATTGCTACCTGCGCCACCATCATGGCCATGATCATCACTACGGGTAAATAGAAAACGTACTTTAATGCGCCCCCATTCATCGACATGAATGGTTTCTCCTTGTGGCCCCACGACTTTTGCTCGTTGTGGATAGGCAATTGGTCGGTGCTGTTCTGGATTATATTCAGGTGCAGTCTTGATTTGACGGCGTATTAGAGTCAGTTCATTACCTTGACGCTCTATATCATCATAACCGTGTTGGTCCCAACGACTTTGGGTTAATAACTGGCTAACTTGCTGATGTAAATCTTTAGGTAAGTTATTTTGGTTATAGAAGTTTTTAGCAATAATCAGGAACTCTTGATCTGCCCCTTCATGCTGATCAATTTCAGGGTGTTCACGTAGATTAAACCAATAGCCGACTTGGCTATCGCGGACACTACTATAGGCTTTAAAGTATTTAGCCCGACTCGCATGCATATCGGTGAAGTGCTGATTTAGTTTTTCTAACTGACTACTACCCGAAGCGGTTGCCTGATCTTCCCCTTTTAAATCTTGCATCCAAGCGGGGCTTACGTGCCATGCTTGCTCAAGACTTAAAGTGGCGGAGTCAAAGCTGTCTGAATGTGTATGCGTAGTAACAACCGAACCATTACCCTCTTCTTGTGCAAGGGCATCGGGTTGCCAGCGCTGCACATGTACCGCTGTTGGTTGCAAACTCCGCACTGCAACAAAACCAGTAATACTATCTTGATATTCGGTTGCGCTACTTCTGTGATAGCGAATACTACGACGCTCTAAAGCCTGATACTGGCTATTGTCATCAATTAATCTTAGTTTTTGAGCTTGTATTGGCGCAGTAAAATGCGGAACAAAAAGCTCTGACTCATCAATGAGCCAACTAATGCCTTCACTTCGCCATAAACGAGTAAGAAAGTCATAGTCAGACTCATTGTGCTGCATGGTGAAAGGTCGAATATCATAATTTTGACTTAACCCACTCAAGTCAAGACTTAAACTCGCAGCAAACAGTGGACTTTTTTCTTGCCACTCTTTAAATAAAACTTCGGTAATTTCTACGATACTTTTATTCATAAAAACACGACTATTACGGCGTTTGTGCCATAAATTTGTCGCGTCTTCTATAGTCAGCTTATAAAGCGTTAAAGCACCATCACTTTGTCCATAACTGGCCTCAGTCACAATACCTGTTGTTCGGAACAATTGGCCCGAATCTGTGACCTGATCAACAGCGACTTGAACGCCAATAAATTGCTTCAATGCAATTTGGGCATTGGTTGAAAGGCAAATCAACTCTGCCATTAGACCACCATTCAGCTGATGTTGGCCTTCTATACGTTGTAAGAATATTTGGTTATTGAGTAGTTCATTAGAAAACTGTACATGGATAGCACGTTTCTGAGCATTTAGCCCTATTTTTTCCAAGACACTAAATATATTAAAAAGCATTTTTTTATAATCATAAGGATATATAAACGGCTGCACTTTATAAAAAACAGAACTATCTGTCTACAAAATTATGCGTTATTTTTATCAATTTTTCTTATATTCTCACTTATTCTAATATGATTAAAAAAAGCCCAACTTAAGTTGAGCTTTTTTTAATCGCGTTAAACTCACTTTTTAGCAGTCTTAAATACTGGATAAAAACGGAATAACTGCCATAAACAGACCAGCAAAAGCAAAACGAAATAAACCAATGACCAAACTGGTAAAGACTGACCTAAAAAAGTCCAGTCAATTGCCGCACACTCACCTGAGCCAGAAAGTACTTCTTGTAAAACGGTTTTCATTGGTAAAGCATCAATGAGGTAATTTAAACCAGGACCACAGCTTGGTACTTGATCTGGTGGTAAATGCTGTAGCCAAACATGTCGGCCCGCCACCCCTACTGACCATAAAATTGCAATACCTGCCAAAAATGCATAAAAGCGTTTAATCGCATTGGAAACGGGGTTATGCAAAAACGCAATAAGAGCCACAAAACCCATTGCCATTAAGCCAACACGTTGAAAAACACAGAGCGGACATGGCTCTAACCCTTTTACATGTTCCAAATACAACGCAAAAGACATGCCGACAATGCTTGCCAGAACAAGCAGTCCACTCACCAAACGGTAACTTAATCGCATGTAAAACCTCATTTTTATCTATATTGTTCAAGATATTGATCAAAACTGATCTGACTCTCTTGCTCAAGTTGTTCTTGCTGCTGTAAAGATTGCACAGCCAATTGTTCAAAATATTGCAAAGTCTCTGCACTAATCTCATGCTTTTCATAAGTTTCAGCATGTAACTGTGCCATATGACTACCAAAGCTCCAGGTTCCACCATGCTTTAATGTGTCATCAATCACATGAGCAGATAATGTTTCATCTACTTCATCAATACGTTCTTGCATCACAGCTAAAGCCGAGCTGTATAGATCTGTTGCATAGGTCTGATCGAGTAAGCGAGCACAGTCCTGCATTTTAGAAATATGCTGACGTGCCCAATCTTCAATATGGTAAGACCCGTTTAAATCAGTAATGGTTGCGTTTGGTGCTCGACCACGGTTAACCACTTCTGTCTGGTTTTTCTCAATCAAATCTTGCTCAGGGCATAACAGTTCAGGACTATCGCTTAATAAACAATAAAGCGCTAATGCCTCAAGGAAACCTGCTGTTGTTTCATTGACTCCAATTGCCGAATATGGATTTACATCCACTGCACGAAGTTCAACATAACCCACTCCTCGATTTTTCAAGGCCTGAGATGGTGTTTCACCCGCTTGAGGAACTTGTTTTGGACGCACGAGACTGTAATATTCATTCTCGATTTGTAAAACATGATCATTAATTTGCAATGGTTCACCAGAGGCATCATTTAACCCTAAACGGCTAAATGGCGGGTATGGAGAATGTACTGCTTTTTGTAAACCATCCAAATAACCAGTTAAGTTGTTATAGTGAATGCCTAAACTTTTTTGTGCCGAGTTTTGGTAGCCTAAACGTCCCATACGCAGAGCTGTAGCATACGGTAAATAATATGACCCTTTGATTAAAGGCAACAAATGATGTTCATGACCCGTCAGAAAACAACGGCAAACCGATGGGCTCGCTCCCACTAAAAACATAACTAGTGGCGTTAAACGAATAAAGTTACGGATAAGTCCAAAATAGCGATGACTACGATAATCTTGCAGACTAAGTGCTTTTAATTTTTCGTCAGTTTCATGTGCCTGCAAAGCAGAAAAAAGAGAATCAGGGAAAGATAAATTATAGTGTACGCCCGAAATCGTCTGCATACGGCGACCATAACGAATACCTAAACCACGGCGATAAAGCGTCTTGAAACGGCCAATATTAGAAGTGCCATATTGAGCTAGACGAATACGTTCTTCATTGTCATCTAGCATACATGGCATAGACAACGGCCAGAGCTTTTCACCATTTTCTAAATGACGGTGCACAACCGCATGAATATCGGTGAGCTCATGCAAGGCATCACCAATGGTTGGCTGTGGTGAAGTAATAAACTCCATCAAAGCTTCAGAATAATCTGTGGTGATTTTCGGATGTGTTAAAGCTGAACCTAATGCCTTTGGATGTAACTCTTGTGATAAGAACCCATTACTTTGCATACGTAGGCTTTCACGTTCTATTCCACGTAACATGCCTTGTAGTAGCGACGAATCCACCCAAGCAGGAATAACTGATTGAGATGGTGTAGTGGGTTGACTCATGCATTTGCTCGCTTATAAAAGATCACTATATACAAAATCGTGACATGATACGGCTATTGATATGATCACATCATTTCAGTTTGGCAATTTTTATCACAATCTTGTTATTTAAGACACGAAAGAATTGTGATTTTATTGAAGAATAATTGCTAAAGAGTTGTCAATATCATGAACGATCAAGACATTTTAAACTTCTGGTTTTCACCTGAACACCGTTCACTCTGGTTTGCAAAAAGTGATGATTTTGACGCAAAAATACGTGATCAATTTGCAGACGTTCATCAAAAGGCAACTCGGGCAGAACTTTGGTCTTGGCGGAAAACACCAGAAGGTCGTCTTGCAGAGATTATTGTGCTAGATCAGTTTTCTCGCAACATTTATCGTGATCAACCCGAATCTTTTGCTTATGACGGACTTGCTTTAGCCTTGTCACAAGAAGCAATTAGTTTGCAACTCGATGCACAACTTAACCCAGAACAGCGCTCGTTTTTGTACATGCCATTTATGCATAGTGAATCGAAGCTAATTCATGAGTTTGCTTTAAAATTATTTCAACGCCTCGGCAATGAAATTAATTTAAGTTTTGAGAAAAAACATAAAGTGATTATAGATCGCTTTGGACGTTATCCTCATCGCAATGCCATCCTTGGACGTGTCTCAACACCAGAGGAAACCGAATTTTTATTAGAACCGAACAGTAGTTTTTAAGACTTCTCTATTTTTAATGCTGAGGCATCCATTCTTTTATGCTCAGCTGGGAGTTCACCATGAAATATCTCTCTCTTTGTTTAGCTTTAGGCACTGCCATAACTTTAAGTGCTTGTTCAACTGTACCCAGCAAACCAAAAACTTTCGATCAGCTTGGCCAGTTTTCGGCCTATCCGTTAAATGCTCAAACGTTTCGAATCAGCTTTCAGGCTGATCCAAACATGAGCTATGGAGCAGCCGAAGAAATTACTTTGGTGAAATCAGCACAGACTACAGTACAAAAAGGTTTCCGCTTTTTTAAAGTGCTGAACGACCCAAGTAATCAAAGCCAAAAGCCACCGCGTCAAGCTGTAGTTTACCCATCTGCACCAAGCTTTTACCCGTATGGTTACTACCGCCGCTATCCGGGTTTCTGGCATGATCCGTTCTACGATTTCCCGCAAGTGGTCAATATCGACCCTGTTCAAGTGTCGTATACTATTGAATGTTATCGGGATCAAAAGCAGGCTCCTCAAGATGCCTTTGATGCAACGTTAATTCTCAAATCTATCGGACAAAAATATGGTTTAAGCCCGACAGGAGAATTGTTGCCGCCACCTGAGCCGCCAGTAAAACAAAAATGAATAGGATGACCGTATGAATATGGCAGAAGAAGTACACCATGCACCCAATCTGAAGCGCAGCAAATATTTCGCTACGATGGCACTTATTATTGTGGTGGTGCTGTGGATTGGGTTATTGATCGCCAATCGCTTTCTGCCAGAGTACACAGACTTAATTCATATTTTAATGCTAGGTGCGGAAGCTGGTGTAGTGGGTGGACTAGCAGATTGGTATGCGATTACCGTTCTGTTTCGAAACCCATTTGGTAAGCTTCCTATCCCTAAGTTTTTACGTGATCATACCGAAATTATTCCACGTAATAAGGCACGTATTGCCGAATCAATGGGTCGATTTGTGCAGGAAAACTTCCTGTCGCCTCAGGTGGTCGAACGAAGCCTAGAAAAAACTGATTTAAGTCTTGCCATTGGCCAATGGCTTGCCAGTCCACAAAACAATACGCAAGTGGTACAACTCATTCAGCAAACTGTACCTAAAGTTTTTGAATTTGTTAGCCAAGAACAAATTGCCAATTTCGTGCAAAACAACAGTGTGCAATGGGTGCGTAACACTCAAGTCAATAAACTGGCGAGTGAAATGCTGCGTGCAGTATTGGAAAATGACTTCCACCAAGATGTACTGCAACGTGGCCTCGATATCGCGCATGAGTGGGTGGTACAAAATCCGGATAAAACTCGCGAATTGACAAGAAAAATGTTTAAAGCGCTGGGTGTCTGGTCTCTTGCAAAAGGTGCAAGCTGGATCGGTATTGATGTTCAGCAGCGCACCATTGATTCACTGGTTGAAAAAGTAGAATCAATGCTGGCTGACCATGAACACCCATGGCGACAGGAAATTGAAACTATTGCCCACTCGCTCATGCTGGAGTTGGCAAACCCTGAGAGTATTGCCAGCCAACGTCTAAATAGTGGCAAAGATGCGCTGCTAGATAGTCCTCAGGTCCTAAATTTCATTAGTGGTGCTGTCACTATTTTATGTGATGCCATTAAAGAAGATTTAATGAAAGAAGACTCTGGTATTGCAATGAACCTCAGAGCTGCCATTCAGCAGTTGGGTGAAAACCTTGTCCAAAATGTAAAAGTACGTGAAGTTCTCAACAAAGAAATGACAGGACTTGCCATGAACTTTACGGACCAATATAGCCATAAAATCATACGCTATGTGAGTGAGCGCATTCATGAGTGGGACTCACGTGAAATGATTGGAAAAATTGAAAACGAAGTCGGTGGCGACCTACACATGATTCGTGTGAATGGCGTTGTGGTAGGTGCATTTATCGGCTTAACTCTAGGTGTAATACGAGCAGCGATTGAATCAATTTTATAACGTTAATAATTTCCTTAAGAGAACAATATGCTACAGCTTCAGTCCAAATTGCCCGCACAAGGGGTGACTATTTTTAGTACGATGACGGCAATGGCACAGCGCTTGGGTGCACTTAACCTTTCACAGGGTTTCCCGGATTTTCCTGCACCCCCTGCTTTGCTCGAAGCCCTATCTCAGGCAACTTTGGCTGGACACAATCAGTACCCACCTGGTGATGGCATTCTCGCACTGCGTGAACAGCTCGCTTTACAATTTCAACAGCGTGACCATCTTCAACTTGATCCTGTAACTCAAATCACGATTACGCCGGGTGCAACCATAGCAATTTTCTGTGCCATACAAGCTTGCATCAACACAGGTGATGAAGTCATTATTTTTGACCCGAGTTATGACAGCTATGGACCTTCTGTCGAGTTAGCAGGTGGTAAAGCGGTACATATTGCCTTGCAAGCACCTGACTTTAAGGTGAACTGGCAACAAGTTAAAGATCGAATTAACGATAAAACCCGTATGATTGTGGTAAATACTCCCCACAATCCAACAGGTACAATCTGGTCCAAACAAGACTGGTTAGAACTCATTGAACTAATTCAGGATAAAAATATTGTAGTTTTATCTGATGAAGTCTACGAACACTTAGTTTTTGATGGTCAACAGCACTTTAGCGCGTTGCATTTCCCTGAGCTTAGAGAACGTAGTTTTGTGATTGGTTCTTTTGGAAAAACCTTCCATGTCACAGGCTGGAAAACCGGTTACTGTGTTGCTTCACCTGATTTAATGCGTTTGTTCCGCCAGATTTATCAATATGTTAATTTCTGTGGCACAACACCATGTCAGATTGCGCTTGCGCAATATATGCAGCAACACCCAGAACATATTCAGGAACTTTCACAGTTTTATCAGACTAAACGAGACCGATTTAATCAGGCGATTCACAATAGCCGTTTTTTGCTTAAACCATCGCAAGGAACTTATTTCCAAAACCTTGATTACAGCCAGATTAGACCTGACTTAAACGATGTGGAAATGTGCCAGTTTCTTGCCGAGCAACATAAGATTGTGGCTATTCCTGTTTCGGTGTTTTACCAACAAGCCCCAGAGTCTTTACGCCTAATACGGTTCTGCTTTGCTAAAAATGATGAAACATTGCAAAAAGCAGGAGAAATCTTGAATGAATGTTAATAAATTTAGAAACTTAGCATAGTAAAACACTACAAGAAATTTCAACTAAATATGCTAAGTTGAATGTCCGCCCCGCTCATCAAAGAGATGGGCGATGGAGAACACATGCCACCAAGACAGTCTTTAATACATCAGCAAAATCTATGGAAAACATTTTTTGTTTTCTTATTGCCGCTCATTGCTACCAATATCTTGCAAAATTTATCTGGCACTATTAATACCATCTTCGTTGGACAAATGATGGGTGTCGATGCAATTGCCGCAGTCTCTGTTTTTTTCCCTATTTTATTCTTGCTGCTCGCTTTTATTATCGGAATTTCGACTGGTACCACCGTGTTAGTAGGGCAAGCATGGGGTGCTCAAAATATTGAAAAAGTTCAAAGTGTGGTGGGTTCTACTCTTTTTATGACCATCATTGGTGGAATCATTACAGCGATTATTGGTGTATTTTTTGCCCATGATATTTTAGAGCTTTTAGGCACTGATCCAAAGGTAATGCATCTGTCTTTACCTTATGTGCAATGGATGCTCGCAGGTAGCCCACTTCTATTTGTTTATATTATCTATACCTCAATTTTACGTGGTGTAGGTGACAGCACTACCCCTTTACTGGCGCTGGCTTTAACCAGTGTAATTGGTTTAGTGATTACACCGATCTTACTTAAAGGTTATTTTGGTTTACCCGCTCTAGGAATTATTGCTCCAGCAATCGCAACAATTACGGGTTATGTAGCTATCTTAATTTTTCTTGCGATTTATCTAAATAAGAAAAAGCACCCACTTCGGCCAAACCGCCAACTTTTGCAGCATATCCGCCACAACCCAGAATTGAGCAAAATTATTTTACGTCTGGGTGTTCCAACTGGTATTCAAATGATTACCACCTCTATGGCGGGACTCGTGATTGTAGGTTTAGTTAACCGCTTTGGTGCTCATGCCACAGCTGCCTATGGTGCCGTCAACCAAGTACTCAATTATATACAGTTCCCTGCTTTGTCTATCTCAATTGCAGCTTCAATTTTTGCAGCACAAGCCATTGGTGCAGGTAAATCAGACTTACTCGCACGTGTTACCCGCACTGCTTTAGGCATGAACTTTTTATTCACAGGTGTGTTAATTGCACTTGGCTATCTATTTTCAAAATATTTGATGGCTTTATTCATCACAGATCCAACTGTGGTGGTGTTAGGGCAACAGCTTTTATTCATTGTACTTTGGGCAATTTTATTCTTTGGTGCAGGTGCCATTTTTGCATCAATTATGCGTGCCAGTGGGACTGTAACCGTACCAATGCTGATTAACATCTCTGCTATTTTATTTATTGAAATGCCATGTGCTTACTGGTTTAGTTCGATGTGGGGGCTTAAAGGCATTTGGGTCGCCTATGCCTTGGCATTTGTCAGTTTATGTATTATTCAAGGCTTGTATTATCAATTTATTTGGAAGAAAAAGAAGATCAAAGTTCTTATTTAGAATGCATTAAACCTTATAAAAAAGCCATCAATTGATGGCTTTTTTCTTTTAAACCTTATTTCATCCATTTGGTTACAATGGTTGAAGCACGTTGATATCCCGTTGGGAATAAACGCTGGAATGCATCCAGAATTTTTGCATCGCTACCGATGAGTAAACGGCGTTTATTTTTCAAAACTGCATCTAAAATTTGACGAGCTGCTTCCTCTGGTGGGGTACGCAATAACTTATCAAAGTTTTGAATCGATTTAGTTGGGTCCATACCCAAACTACTCAAGCTATCACTCATTTTTGCAGCTTTAGCGATATTAGTACGAATACCGCCCGGATGTACGCATAGCGAACTTACGCCGCATTTTTCAATATCTAACTCTTGACGCAATGACTCAGTAAAACCACGTACCGCAAATTTAGTCGCATTATAGCCAGACTGAGTTGGCTGAGCTGTTAAACCAAATAAACTGGAAACGTTAATAATATGGCCATCTTGTGTTTGCTTAATGAACGGTAAGAATTCTTTAGTACCGTAAACCACGCCCCAGAAGTTAATTCCCACAATCCACTCTAAATCTTCGTAAGTCGCGCCTTCTACAGTTGAGCCTAAAGCTACACCAGCATTGTTAAAAATCAGGTTAACACAGCCATGATCTTGAACAGTTTCCTGTGCCCACTGCTTTACTGCCTCGCGGTCAGAAACGTCTAACTTCTTGGTTGTTACAGTAATGTTACTGTACGGTTTTAATAGCTCAACAGTTTTCTCTAAGCCCTTTTCATTAATGTCACTTAATGAAAGATGGCAGCCCTGCTTTGCCAGAAGAATTGCTAATTGTTGCCCAATGCCAGAACCCGCACCCGTAATTGCAGCGACTTTGTTTTTAAAATTTTTCATTGTCCATCCTTTGTTTTTCGATTTGCACAACTGGTTCATTGCATGTGCAATTTAGACTCTTTCAATATAATTTTGACAATATACATTGTCAATATAGTACACTGTAATTTCAGATAGATTGGCACAATTCTGTTGACGGCTTTATCATAGGGCTCATATTTGCCGAAAAACCGATAAATTAGGAAACCATTTATTTATGGCGACAAACGACTCAACTAGTAAAAAGAAAACAAAAACTGTGAGTAAAGAACGTCAGTTCAAAGGGTTATCTCTGTCTGAGCGCAAAGAGGCACGCCGCGAAAAACTCATTGAAGCCGGTATTGCAACTTATGGAACCCTTGGTTTTTTTTCCGTGACGGTAAAAGATGTCTGCCAAGAAGCAAAACTCACCGAACGTTATTTTTATGAATCATTTAAAAAGAGTGAAGATTTATTCCAGACTATCTTTTTAAAAATGATTGAAGAATTACAGCAAAACTTGATGCAAGCCGTCATTAAAGCGGCTCCAGACCCTGAGCAAATGGTCGATGCTGGTTTACGTGCTCTACTGAGTACTTTAAAAGACGACCCTCGTTTAGCTCGTATTGTGTATGTCGATGCAATTTTGGTCCAAGAATTACATAATCAAGCCACCATTCAGGAAACTCTCGCCCAGTTTGATCGTATGATTCAAGCTTTTGTGATGCTAACCATGCCGCAAATCCAGCATAATGAAAATGAACTCTCATTAATCGCTACTGGTTTAAATGGATACGTGACACAAATTGCCGTTCGATGGGTAATGGGTGGGTTTAAGCAGTCTCTAGAGCAAGTTTTAGCAGCCTGCCGTATTGTTTTTTTAGCTTTGCTCGCGAAAGTTTCAAAATAATATTAAAGTTTTTTGACAGTGTTTTTGTTTTAAAAACCTGGTTTGAGATAAGCTTGTAACACACTGAATGGTTTTAAGAAAACTTATACCGCCCTGTCATCATTTGGTCATGCGCTTGCCGTATTTTTGTCACAAATTATTGCTAAATTCGATTTTATAGACTTTTCTGCAATGAAATTGTCATAATTAATCTTTGTAATAAGCCTGTCATAACTACAAAACGGTTCACCGTTAAAATCTACAAGGTATTACGCTGTGAAAGATGACTATATTTTAATTGTCGATGATGAGCTTCCTATCCGCGAAATGATCCATACCTCTTTGGACATGGCAGGCTTTCAGTGTTTACAGGCAGAAGATGCCAAACAGGCTCATCAAATTATCGTCGACCAACGTCCGGCGCTTATCTTGCTCGATTGGATGTTACCCGGGGGCGTAAGTGGGGTCGACTTATGTCGCCGTTTAAAACGTGATGAAAACTTAGCAGAAATTCCAGTCATTATGTTGACCGCTCGCGGTGAAGAAGACCACAAAGTACAAGGTCTGGATGCTGGTGCAGATGACTATATGACCAAACCATTTTCAACCCGTGAATTGGTTTCTCGTATTAAAGCTGTTTTACGCCGTGCAAATGCATTAAGCGGTGAAAAAACAATTGATGCCAATGGTTTAATTCTTGATCCTGTAAGCCAACGCGTAAGCTTTGGTAACAGTATTTTAGATATGGGACCAACAGAATACCGTCTGCTTGCATTTTTTATGACCCATCCGGAACGTGCCTATACACGTGCCCAGTTGCTCGATCAGGTGTGGGGCGGTAATGTATACATCGAAGATCGTACTATCGATGTGCATATCCGTCGTTTGCGTAAAGTCTTAGAACCTTTTGGTGTAGACCGATTTGTTCAGACTGTACGTGGTACAGGTTATCGTTTCTCAACACGTGCAGATTTAGCCGCAGGTTAACCAAAATTTATGTATGAACCCTACCCCGTCCCCGAACAGGTACGTGAACAAAAGCTTTCCCGCTACAGTAGTTTATGGACGTTTGCTAAACAAGATTTACGACTTTTATTATTTTTCCTGATTATTGCAGGTTTAGTCGGTTTAGGAATTGGGTATTTCTGGAGCTGTATTTTTATTGCCTTTGTGGTGTTTTTTACACTTCAGTTGCGTTCTTTATATTTGGTCAATGATTGGATTGCCAATAATCCATACGATGTCCCTCCGAACCTCAACGGAATTTGGGGGGCATTATTATTTAACGTTTACCGTGCCCAGCGCCAAGAACGTATTGTTCAAGCGGAAATGGTAGGACTTATTGACCGCGCTCAATCTTCATTAGTTGCACTTGCCGAAGCGGTAGTCTTGATTGATGATCAACATCAAATTGAATGGTGGAATCCAGCCGCAGAGCGTTTACTAGGAATTAGTCCACTTGACCGTGGTCGTAACTTATTAACCATTTTGCGCCAGCCTACTTTTATTGAATATTTTAACAATATTGATCAGGCACCAGATGGGATTAAACTCCATTCAAATCTTGATGATGACCGTTATGTACAGGTTAAGCTCACACGATTTGGTGGGGAAAGCCGCTTACTTGTGGCATACGATGTAACTCGTATGCATAATCTTGAGCAAATGCGTAAAGACTTTGTCGATAATATTTCACATGAACTACGTACACCTTTAACCGTACTGAGTGGTTATATCGAAACCTTTACCGACCAAGAAGATATTAACCCACGCTGGAAACGTGCATTTGACCAGATGCAATCTCAAACCAAACGTATGAATGCTTTGGTTAATGATTTACTACTGTTATCAAATTTAGAAAATAATAAGAAAATCGCAAAAAATCAGATTATTGAAATGCCGAGCTTAATGAATCAATTATTTGATGATGCTCAGGCCTACAATGCCGATTATGGGCATACACTCAATTTACATATTGATAGCCACTGTGACCTCATCGGTTCAGACATGGAAATTGCCAGCGCATTTAGTAATTTAATTACCAATGCCATTAAGTACACACCAAAAGGCGGAACCATTACCATTGGCTGGCACGATGACGGTGAGCATGCTTACTTTAGCGTACAAGATACCGGTATCGGCATTAACCCTAAACATTTACCGCGTCTGACTGAACGCTTCTACCGCGTAGACAGCGACCGTAGTCGTCAAACCGGTGGAACAGGTTTAGGCTTGGCGATTGTAAAACATGTACTCATGCAACACGGCGCCTACTTAGACGTGCAATCTAAAGAAAATGAAGGATCAACCTTTACCGCAGTGTTTCCAAAAGAAAGACTCTATAACATGACTTAAAATCATCTTTCTTCAAATATAAAAAGCCGACTTATGAAAAGTCGGCTTTCTTGTAGCATTTAAACCCATTTACTTAAGATTTGAGCAATACGATTTTGTCTGATTTTTCTCTATGACATTTAAAAAGTCAGTGGCAAAAGTATGACTCTGACGTAGTGCATCGCGATGATCTCCACCATCAATAGTTTGATAAATTGTTGGTTTTTTTGATTTACATAGCTGTTGGTAATAAGCATATGTTCCTCTAGGGTCAACTAAATGATCTTTAGAACCCTGAACAATCATTAACGGTACAGTCGGCACCATATTTTCAATAGACTGCTGTTTTAAATAAGATAAAAGAGGTTTTAAATCTGCATTAGGTCGAAATATGCTAGAAGGAGATTTCTTCAAATCAGATTGAAGTTCAGATAAACAGCGGCTACGTGCTTGAGTCAGCACATTGCCCATTTCTGGACTGACTAAATTCTCAGGAATAATACTTGGCTCTGCTGCTTGCGCTCCCAATAATACAATCGGGAAAAATGCTGCCACACTTGGTTCTGGGTTTGGATGACTCAACACATATTCTGCAATGCCTTCATATTGATAGCCACCTGGCGCAAGAGCAATTGCCCCTTTTAAATCTAGTTCGGGAGCATCTTTTTGACCATAAGCCGCCACGGTAATAGCAGCAGCACCGCCTTGGCTATGCCCCATCACCAACCACTGTTTATTAAAATCTTTTGGCTTAAGCATATGTAACGCCCGCACTGCATCTACTACTGTATGCAATTGGCTCTTTGCATTCATATAAGGATGTGCACCTAAAGTACCCAGACCTTGATAATCAGGTGCTACTACTGCATAGCCTCGTGCAAGCCAACCATCTAACGCTTTTGAAGCAACTTCCTGATATGAATGAATTGGTCCACCGGCATAATCACCCGAAGGTGCACAAGTATCGGCTACTCCTGTTGTACCATGCGCCCAAGCTAGTACGGGCCAGCCATTTTTTGGTGGTGTTCCTTTCGGTAATAAAATAAACGCTGAGGCAACTATAGGCTCGTCATTCACACCTCGACTACGATAATTTACTAATAAGCGCTGATCTGCATGAGGAAATAAATCCGTCACATCTTGTTGCGCTATAGAAAGTATTGAGCCCGGTTTTTCACTCACAATTTGCTTACTCAAATCTGTAGTTGGAGCAGCCATAGCAGAACCAGATATCAAACAAATACTGCTAAATAAAATTTTTAATAAAGAATTACTTTTTCTAATCAAGGGATTACTCCTCTACTTTCTAATCATCATTTCAAATTAGTTTTATAAAAAAATATGCCCCCTATTGCATATAAAGAACCTAACAAGAGGCAAATGAAAGAACTCACATACCAAAATAGATGACTATTCTCACTAAATCTAGACTTTAAGCATAGAAATGCCAATTCATAGAAAATAAAAAAGAGAGCAAATGCTCTCTTTTTAAATCTATTGATGGGTTAAAGCGTATGGCCCATACGTTCGCCCATAACAACAACGGACTCGGCTTTAAAACGTTTTTCCCACTCGATTTTATCTTTTTCAAATAAAATAATTGCGGTAGAACCTAAATAAAAACGGCCAAGCTCAGCACCTTTCTCTAACTTCAACTCATGATGCTGTAATTCAATACGACCCGATGGTTTTACTTTACCTGTTGCCACAGTTTCAATACCTGCCACAATCATAGCGCCGACCAAAACAACGGCCATACGACCAAGCTCAGTATCAAATAAACATACCATACGCTCATTACGGGCAAATAATCCCGGTACATTTTCAGCAGTCACCTGATTTACCGAAAATAACTCGCCCGGTACATATAACGTTTCAGTTAATGTGCCTGAAAATGGCATATGAACACGGTGATAATCACGTGGAGAGAGATAAACCGTTGCAAACTCACCTTCTTGGAAAGGTTGAGCAAGTTGTGGATCGCCAATTAACTTTTCTACAGAGAAACTTTGGCCTTTTGCTTGAAATACTTCGCCCGCAGTGATTTTACCAATTTGAGAAATCGCGCCATCCGCTGGTGAAACAATACTATCCGGATTTTCATCAACTAAACGTACGCCATCTTTCAAGGCACGGGTAAAGAAATCATTAAAAGATTTATATTTCAGTGCATTGCCTTGTTCAGCAATCGATAAATCAATGCCATACTTGGTTTTAAATGCATGAATAACAGCAGCTTTTAAAATTGGATTTTCACTTGCAGCAACTTTACCCACTACACGACTTAACTGATGCTGAGGAACAAGATTTTGTGCCTTAATAAATAATTCTTTTTTTAAGCGAGATGTAAAACTCAAGACGGCGATTCTCCAGTAATGATAGGACTATCGAGGCGATTGCCCCATTCACTCCACGCACCATCATAGGCTTTTGCTTCCCAACCTAAAAGTCTAGCCAGAATATAAGCCAAACCAGAACGGTGATGTGACTGGCAGTATACGACTACAGGTTGCTTTAAATCGAACCCAAGTTGTTCAAGACGCTGCCGCGTGCGTTCAAGCGGATGCAATTTTAGATGATTTTGACGATTAAGTGCAGTACTCCATTCAAAATGGAGGGCATTTGGAATGTGACCACCGCGTCGCGCTGCTAAACGGACGCCACTATATTCATCACTAGTTCTACAATCCCACAATTGCACACTTTCTTGCTCAACTTGTTTGCGTAGTTCTTCATAGTTCACTCGGAACTGAGCAGCATGTGATAAATCGATCTGAATTAAGTTATCAACTCGAGGAAGTTCTTCAACCTCGGCTGTGGTTGGTAAACCTGCCCCAAGCCATGCATGAATTCCGCCATTAATTAAACTTGTACGGGTAAAACCTAAGCAATGGAGATTCCAGATTAAACGCCCTGCCCATGCCCCACCTTCATCATCATAGACCACCACATGGTGATTTGGTGAAATATTCAATTTTTCAATAAGCGCTTGTAAACCCGCTTCATCTGGTAAAACACCTGTTGCTTCTTCGTGTTGAGCAACTAACCATTTAGGTTGTAAGTGAATAGCATGCGGAACATGGAGCTGCTCATAAACTGATGCACGGCTCAAATCAACAATACGGATATATTCATTGCCTAAATAAGGCACTAACTCTTCTGCTTCTATTAATAAATCGAGTTTAAAATCAGGGAGTGTCATCGTCATGGTTACTTTTTATACCAGCTTAATTTCATCTTAGCATAAGCTTATATCTATCAAACTCTGATTTTCTGCTAGTGTTTAGCAGAAAATCAGATATTAAAATTCTCAAGTCTTAAGTGGCAGCCAAGCGCTTAAGCTCTATTGTAATTAAATTGCTTCATCCAGCTCTTCGATTTGGAAAACCTGACGCAAATAGGCCAAGAATGTATCGTTATCAGTCATGGTTTTGCCAGGGCTGTCCGAAATTTTAGCAACAGACTGGCCATTACACTCAACCAGTTTCAATACAATATTGAGCGGTGTTTGGCCCATGTCATTGGTCAAATTAGTACCAATACCGAAACTCACCTGAAAACGGTCTTTGAAATATTGATGTAGCTCCCAAGCCTTTGGCAAATTAAGGCCATCACTAAAGGTCAACATTTTGGTTTTGGTATCAATTTTTAATTTACGATAGTGTGCATATGCTTTATCACCCCACTCGTACGGATCACCACTGTCATGACGTAAGCCATCAAATAATTTGGCAAAATACAAATCAAAATCTCTTAAGAAAGCGTCCATACCAACTACGTCAGTTAAAGCAATTCCTAAGTCTCCGCGATATTCTTGAACCCACGTTTCTAAAGCAGCTTTTTGAAAGTCACGTAAGCGAACATCAAGCGCCTGAAAAGCCTGTAAGAATTCATGGGCCATGGTTCCAATTGGCGTAATATTTAACTCTTTGGCAAGCAAGACGTTACTTGTACCACGGAACACATTTGGCACAGTGTTATGAAATGCAGCAACTACATGTTTTTGCCATTCAAAACTATAACGGCGGCGGGTACCAAAATCAGAAACTAAAAATGGTGGATCATTCGGTTGTTGAGCTTTTTCGTATTGCTGAATTAATTCAAGTTTTGCTTGTAAACGACGCTCGCCTTCAGCCCAGACTTCATCTGTTTTAATCCGGCTAAAATATAATTCATTTACAATAGCTAAAACAAAAATCTCAAACATCATGGCTTGAACCATTGGCCCTTCAATACGGATGTCTAATCGACCTTCTTCATCTATACTCGCATGAATAAAACGGCGTTTGAGTTGAAATAATTCTAAATAATCGACAAAGTCGCTTTTAATAAATCGTAATTTTCTTAAATATTGTAGTTCGTCTTCTTTATATTTGAGATTACATAAATGGTCGAGTTGCTCGTTTAAGTCATCCAAAATATCCACTAATGGATAGACAGTATCTTCTAAATTTCTGCAACGAAAGTGATAGACGCTATGCGTTTGCGGGAATTTATGCAGAACCACTTGTAGCATCGTAAATTTGTACAAGTCTGTATCAAGTAAAGAATGGATAATTGGAGACATAGTCAATGATTATTCGCTTGCTTCTTAGCATTAAAGCATATTTTTCTAGATGAATTGCGAGCTTTTATACCATTGTTGCAGTTCCATGAAATTTCCTTTTAAAAATCATTTAATTTAATTTCTGCTAAACTGCATCCATTCAATTAATTGCAGAAACTTTCTCTAACAATGCGCGCTTTAATACAACGAGTTCTTGAAGCTAAAGTAGTAGTAGACGGTGAAACGACCGGTGAAATCCAGCATGGCTTATTGGTTTTTTTAGGGATCGGTCGAGACGACACGCTCGCCACCGGACAAAAGCTCATCGACAAGATTTTGAAATATCGTATTTTTGATGATGAGCAAGGCAAAATGGGCTGGAATGTATCTCAGGCAAATGGCGGAGTCCTGCTTGTTTCACAGTTCACTTTAATGGCTCAAACGCAAAAAGGACTACGTCCAGACTTTGGTCCGGCCATGCCACCTAGCGACGCAAAAGCACTATATGAACAGTTGGTAGAATATACTCGTTCACAGTTTGAAAATGTTCAAACAGGTATTTTTGCTGCGGATATGAAAGTTCATTTGATTAATGATGGACCAGTCACTTTCAATTTAGAAGTTGAAGCATAGATATAAAAAAACTCCCAATCGGGAGTTTTTTGTTAGATCTTAACGACCAGTTTTTTCTTTAATAAAAGCACGTGCTTGACGTACTTTATCTTTTACTGGTTTTGGTAATTTTGGTGGAATCAATTTAGCTGCTTGGTTAAACCAAACGAGCAAGCTGAAATCACCTTCCATTTTAATGCTGCCGTCTTGCATACCCGTCATAAATGCTGTTGGGTCACCTTTGAGTAAAGTTTTTACGCCTTGTTCGCTATCTGCAAACTGCAAAATAAAGTCAGCTTTTTCAGGTGATCCAGCAACTGTATCGATGTGACCATGATTAATAATAATTTGGCGAGCCACACCTAAATCAGTACCAATTTGAATGCGGAATGCGCGGTCATGCACTAGCTCAATAAACTTAGGACTTGTACGTGCCAACTGTTTCATACGCAGCGCCAAACCTGCTACCAATAAATCTAACGGGTCTGTACTGACATCAACAAGTGGTAACTTGACTACAGGTATAGAAGAAAGTTTCATGAACATTCACGCCTATTGTATTTTTATGAAAACCTTGGGGCAAAACTCAGCAAGGACTCACCATTGCCTGTTTCGTGCATCGACTGATGATATTCTAATTGGCAACGCAATCTATATATGAAACGTCAACAGACCAGTCTATCGTAGCATAACTGGCTATTTTTTAATAAATGCTTTGTATAATAAAAATCATGTTTTCGTAAATAAAAAAGGCATGCTGTGCATACCTTTTTACCGTTAGATAACAATTAAATTATCGGCTAGAACATTGCTGCTGATCATCTTCATATACTGGCGTGTGTTCTATATATTGGCGATTTGCCAAAGCCTTCTGTGCCTGTTTATCCTCACGTAATAAAACAAATGTAACCATTACCATCGCTAGACTTAGTGCAGTTAAATAACTATATGTGACTGGCATTTCAAAAGTGACTTGAACTCCAAAACGGACCACTTCCAATAGCCCCCAAAAAAACATCCCTGCAAGCATAAAACCAAGCCAACGACGGTAAGGAGAAAAGAACACAGCAACAAGCGCGACAGCAATTAAGCTGAGTCCGGCGATAGCGGCAAAATTCGCTGTTACCATAGAAACCTCCGTCTTAATGAAAACGTCTAAAAACATTCGGTCTGAACACCAGACCTCATTCCAAAAACAACTTTAATTCATGATTTGTGTTGAAGCTTAGAAAGCATTATGGATGTTTTTTTTTAGAAAAAAAGACCTGTTATTTGTCGATGCGACATACTTTGTCGCAACATTCTTTTGTCATTACATTTTTGTAAATTTAAAAAAGTTCTACTTCCTATATGGCATCAATTCTGGCGTGTCATTACAAAAAACTATGCTGTTTTTTTGCCTCAAAATAAGTTTTTTTCAGTTTTTTTTATTGCCTTTTTTCTGTGCATAATTTTGTTATAACTTGCTTGTTTTTATGACTATTCTGCATAAAAAAAGCGCTACTCTTGAGCAGCGCTTAATGATTGTTCACTATTATTTAAGCACGGCTTAAATCTTTGTCATGCATACCGAGTAAATACAGTACTCCATCCAGACCAACGCTTGAAATCGCCTGATTTGCATTTTGACGCACCAGTGGTTTAGCACGATATGCTACGCCAAGTCCTGCAATCGCAAGCATCGGTAAATCATTTGCGCCATCGCCAACAGCCATCGCTTGCTCTAGTGAAATACCGAGTTTGTTCGCCAGCTCACGCAGCAACTCTGCTTTACGGGCACCATCAACAATTACACCTTTTACTTCACCAGTCACAACGCCATCTTGTACATCTAAAACGTTAGCGTGAACTTCATCAATGCCTAATTTAGCTTGTAAATATTCAGCAAAATATTGGAAGCCACCAGATAAAATTGCCGTTTTATATCCAAGGGCTTTTAAAGTCGAAATGAGGCGCTCGGCACCTTCAGTGATCGTCAATCGCTCTGCAATTTTAGGTAAAACTGATGCATCAAGACCTTTGAGTAAAGCAACCCGCGCACGGAAACTTTGCTGGAAGTCCAACTCACCTTGCATCGCTCTTTCAGTAATTTCAGCAACTTGCTCGCCCACCCCTGCTTCAAGCGCCAATTCATCAATTACTTCTTGTTCAATTAAAGTTGAATCCATATCGAAGCAGACTAAACGGCGGTTACGTCGATAAGCGTTATCTTCCTGAACAGCTACATCAATATTCAATTCGCTTGAAAGAAGCAAACAAGCTGCACGCATAGCTTGAGCATCTAAAGTCGGACCACTACTTAAACCAAACTGTACACAAGCACGGCGAGGCAATGTGCTATCTTTTTCAAGATCTACACGGCCTGATAAACGAGTTACAGTTTCGATGTTAAAGCCTTGGCTAGACACAATTTGTGTAACGGCTTGTAAATGTGCAGCAGTGAGTTCCGGTGCTAAAGCCGTGACGATATAACGAGTTCGTCCACCTTCGCTGACCCATTGATCGTATTCTGCGCCCGAGATAGGTTTAAAGCGCACTGTTAAGCCAATATCATGTGCTAAAATCAAAATCTCTTTCATTGCCAACGCGGTCGCGGTTTCATTTTCAGAGGCGACCACAATGCCCAATGTCAGTTGATTATGAATAACAGCCTGACCTACATCCAGTATTTGCAATGAATGTACGGATAGTACTTGCATTAATCGGGTAAACTGGTTTGGTTGGTCCGGTCCTAAAAAGGATATAAGAATGATTTCTCGCATGAATTGACTCTAGTCTGAGTGACAACTATTGTAAGAATCATAATCGAATTTCAATATAATTGCCTTGGAAGTTTAACTTGATTGCGCCTAGACAAGGGCTATTTGCTAGCCTACTGATCATTAGTTTTGCATTGCATACCTTTTTATTGGTGATTGCAACGACACACCAGCTCAATGAAAACCGTGCGAGTCAAGGTCAGCTCATGACCAGTCAACTCGTTGCAGACAGCTTATCTGAGCTTGAACCTGCCAATACGGTCTCTTTAGCTCTGATTGCCAATCGCTATGCGACCAATCCAAGTGTGGCATCTATCCGTATTCTTGACGCCAATAAACAAGTTTTGGCAACAAGCGGCATGTCAAAAACTCGCCAAGGTGAAATTTTTGTTCGTGATGCGCTACAAAACGAGAAAAAAGTCGGTTCTATTGAAATCACACTAATTCAACCAAGTATTGGGGAAATTCTTCGTACCCAATGGCTTGCGATTTTAGCTTCACTGTTTTTACATGTTTTATTATGGCTAGCTTACCGCGCCATTGCTCGCCCAACGCGTAGTGAATACTTAGCCCGTATTAACGAAGAAAACCGTTTAAAACATGAAATTCAAGAGTTAACTCAAGCTCTCGCGCTTGAAAAACAAAATACAGTGACCTTGGTTGCTCAAGCTCAGCAGCAAGCTAAAGCTAAACCAATTGTTCGCTCACAACCAGAAAAAAGCTTAGAGTCTACAGACCAAAATACCTTGGCACTTAATATTCAATTTTATGACCCTAAACAGTTATTAAGTAGTGTTAACCAGTCTGTTTCTGTACCGTACTTTAAACTTTGTCAGCTCTTTTTAAATAAGAGTATTGAGCTATGTACGAAGCATTATCATTTGAAAGCGACTGATATTGATGTCGTAGACGAGTTTCATGCAGAGGGCGCAACACTTGCCATTTCGACTTCACATCCACACGCTGTAGAGTGTCTACTTATGGTAGGTACGGTTTTCCAATTGCTTTCGGACGTTTTATATAAGCGTTACCGTGAAGATAAACGCTTTGCGCTACAAACTCGCAGTGCCGTGTGTAATGCCGTAGAAGCAATGCAAATTGATGCCAAAGAGGCTGCTCAACGTTTAGCGCAACATCTTCATGCGAAAGAATCTGCACTCTACCTTGATAATGAACAGCTTAAAGCAATTCAAGACAGCTATCAGCTTGTTGCAATGCCTAACCCAAGTAATGTCATGACTCGTCATGCATTTATGATCAATGGTATGAATGCTGAATGTGCAGAGCTTGCACAAAATATTCGAACTGAAATTTTGATGGGTAAAAAATCAATTCCTCAAAATGACAGCCCGAGTAGTGCAGCATCTTAAAAATTTATTGTGCGCATTTAAACCTAGCCATCCGGCTAGGTTTTTTTATCTAAATTTATGGTATTTATTTTAAATAATTTTATTTCCTTATGATTTATTTATCTAAATAAATCC
This sequence comes from Acinetobacter sp. AKBS16, assembly GCF_002899995.1. Taxonomy (NCBI): domain Bacteria; kingdom Pseudomonadati; phylum Pseudomonadota; class Gammaproteobacteria; order Moraxellales; family Moraxellaceae; genus Acinetobacter; species Acinetobacter sp. AKBS16. The sequence continues at coordinate 69,892 of NZ_POYH01000024.1, forward strand.
GGTTCTATGATGTTGAGTCGTAAATTTGGATAAATCAGAATCATAGGCAAAATTCTATAAACAGCGTAAACTATGCGAAATTTATTCAATAGAAATTGTCTTACGACAAAAAAAGGTGAAAGCGAATGCCGCTGAGTCGTGTTGAAGAACTTGTCGCCGATATTCGTGCAGGCAAAATGGTCATCTTAATGGATGACGAAGACCGTGAAAATGAAGGTGACCTTGTCATCGCAGCAACGCATGTACGCCCTGAAGATATTAACTTCATGATTACACATGCACGCGGTTTAGTTTGCTTAACTTTAAGCCGTGAACGTTGTAAACAATTAAACCTCCCGCTGATGGTTGACCAGAACGGTGCCCAGCATGGTACTAACTTTACGTTATCTATCGAAGCAGCTGAAGGTATTACCACAGGTATTTCGGCAGCAGAACGTGCTCACACGATTCAAGCTGCTGTGGCAGCACATGCCAAACCAACCGATATTGTACAACCGGGTCATATTTTCCCACTCATGGCACAGCCAGGTGGTGTATTACACCGTGCAGGTCATACCGAGGCAGGTTGTGATTTAGCACGACTGGCAGGTCTTGAGCCTGCATCTGTCATTTGTGAAATCATCAAAGAAGATGGCACAATGGCACGCCGCGCAGATTTAGAAATTTTTGCTGAGAAGCATGGCCTAAAAATTGGTACAATTGCCGACCTAATCCACTACCGTATGACCAATGAGCAAACTGTAGAACGTTTGGATCAAAGAACGATTCAAACAGAATATGGTTCATTTGAGCTCTATCGCTATCGTGAGATAGGTAACCCTGACATTCATTTGGCTTTAGTCAAAGGTGAGCCAAAAGAAGGCGTTACAACGGTACGTGTACATGGTTTTAGTCCTGTTCGCGATTTGCTTAAGCTAAATAAAGCTGACGGTGAACCGGCTTGGAATCTAGACCGTGCGCTACAAACGATTGCAGCAAGTGACCGCGGCGTTTTAGTCTGGATCGGACAAGATCATTTGCAAGACTTGGGACCAGCGTTGGATGATTTAACTAAGCCAAAACCGGTGAAATCCAATGCAGCACTTTCACATCAATATCAAACGATTGGTGTTGGTGCTCAAATTTTGCGTGATTTAGGTGTTGAAAAAATGAAGCTTCTTAGCTCACCATTGCGTTTCAATGCCTTATCTGGCTTTAATTTAGAAGTAGTGGAATATGTCACTGCTGATCAAATCACAACGAAATAATCGAGGTTGCTATGGCAATTCGCCGTATTGAAGGTTTATTACATCTCGCAAGCGAAGGTCGTTATGCGATTTTAGTGGGTCGTTTCAACAGTTTTGTTGTTGAACACTTATTAGAAGGCGCGATCGACACGTTAAAACGTCATGGCGTAAATGAAGATAACATTACTGTTATTCACGCTCCAGGCGCATGGGAACTACCGATCGTTGCTAAAAAATTAGCTACATCAAACCAGTTTGATGCCATCATTGCACTCGGTGCAGTCATTCGTGGTAGCACACCTCACTTTGACTTTGTTGCTGGTGAATGTGCGAAAGGTTTAGGTGTAGTTGCGTTAGAAAGCAGCTTGCCTGTTATCAATGGTGTATTAACTACTGACAGCATCGAGCAAGCAATCGAACGCTCAGGTACAAAAGCAGGAAACAAAGGTAGCGAAGCTGCTTTAACTGCAATTGAAATGGTTAATTTATTAAAGGCAATTTAAAGCATGTCTCAAACACTGCAAGCCGCTTATGCAGCAAAACGTAAAGCACGTCGTTTTGCTGTACAAGGTATTTATGAGTGGCAAATGAGTCACAACCCTGTACATGAAATTGAAGCACGTACACGTGCTGAAAATGCAATGCACAAGGTAGACTTGAACTATTATCACGAACTACTTACTCAAGTTATCGCTCAGCACGAAGACCTTGATGCGTTACTTATTCCGGTACTTGACCGTGAAATTGACGCGCTAGATGGTGTAGAGCTCGCAACTTTGCGTTTAGGTGCTTACGA
>NZ_POYH01000025.1:0-22308 GCF_002899995.1 Acinetobacter sp. AKBS16
CTACAGCAGCTTCAGAAGCAGCAGCAGTAGCTTCAGAAGCAGCAGCTACAGCTTCAGATGCAGCAGCAGCAGCAGGAGCTTCTTCTTTCTTAGAACAACCAACGAAAGCTAAAGTAGCAGCAACAGCAGCAGCAACAGCGAATTTTTTGAATAACATGGCATCACTCTCACAAAAAAGATTTGAGATTAAAAAAACCTAAGTTGGACTGTTTTGCTTTTATTATTCCTAAAACGTAGCTAGGTAACAACGCATGGAGCAGTCTAACTGGTCTGCCGCTATGCTATCACTGCAAATGTTGAAATACTACTGTTGGCTGTCAAAAAAGATCGGGAAAAGAGTGAAAAAAGCCTGTTTTTTAACAGAAAAAAACAATTAATCAGCTGAGATATATTGGAAAAGGTATAAGTAAGCTACTAAAAAACATGGTTTTTTTATATTAAAAATATTTGTTTTCAAAAACTTATAAATAATTTTACATAAAAATCAGCAAAATGTATTTTTGTGTAAAGCTTGTCAACCAAATAAAAAAGGCCACTCAATAGAGCGGCCTTTTTAGAATAAATAATATGATTATGTTGAAGCTTTGCGTTTCATCTGATCAAAGAAATCATCATTTGTTTTGGTTTCTTTCATACGATCAAGTAAGAACTCCATAGCTGCCAACTCATCCATAGGGTGAAGAAGTTTGCGGAGAATCCAAACTTTACGTAATTTATCTTCATCCATTAAACGTTCTTCACGACGTGTGCCAGATTTCTTAATATTCATGGCAGGGAAGACGCGTTTTTCAGCAATACGGCGATCAAGTGTAATTTCTTGGTTACCTGTACCTTTAAACTCTTCGTAAATGACATCATCCATTTTACTGCCAGTCTCGATAAGAGCAGTAGAGATGATTGTTAAAGAACCGCCTTCTTCGATATTACGAGCAGCACCGAAGAAACGTTTTGGACGTTCTAAAGCATGTGCATCCACACCACCAGTTAATACTTTACCTGATGAAGGAATTACGGTGTTGTATGCACGGGCTAAACGTGTAATGGAGTCAAGTAAAATCACGACGTCCTTTTTGTGCTCAACAAGACGTTTTGCTTTTTCAATGACCATTTCTGCAACTTGTACGTGACGTGCTGGTGCTTCATCAAATGTTGAAGCAACGACTTCACCGCGTACGGTACGCTCCATCTCAGTTACTTCTTCTGGGCGCTCATCAATTAATAAAACAATAAGGAAAACTTCCGGATTGTTTCTCACAATAGATTGAGCAATGTTTTGAAGTAACATTGTTTTACCCGCTTTTGGCGGAGCGACAATAATAGAACGTTGACCTTTACCGATTGGTGCAACTAAATCGACTACACGCGCGGTCAAGTCTTCTGTTGTACCATTACCAAGTTCCATAACCAGTTGTTCGGTCGGGAAAAGTGGAGTTAAGTTTTCAAATAAGATTTTATTACGAGAATTTTCTGGCGTGTCATAGTTAATTTGATTAACTTTGAGCAAAGCAAAATAACGCTCACCTTCTTTTGGTGGACGAATGGTACCTGTGATGGTGTCACCTGTACGCAAGTTAAAGCGTCGGATTTGTGAAGGACTCACATAAATATCATCCGGACCAGCTAAATACGAACCTGCGGCAGAGCGCAAAAAACCAAAACCATCAGAGAGAATTTCAAGAACGCCGTCACCAAAAATTTCTTCGCCATTCATCGCATGGCGTTTCAAGATGGCAAAGATAATATCTTGCTTTCGGTTACGAGCCATACCTTCAAGGCCCATAAATTCAGCAATTTTAATTAGTTCGCCGATTGGTTTTTTCTTGAGTTCAGTTAAGTTCATAAGGGTCAGAATTAGGAAAGAGTAGAGTGTGGTTTAAAAAGAAGAAAAATCGCTCGCATACAAAAAAGAGTATCGCAATTGTATTTACACAATAACAATTCAGAAGTCTGATTAACTGTTTCGAAGAGAAATGTGAAAAAACAATTTCTGTTGCCGAGTGGCGATCTTTATGTTTGTGTCTTGTAAGAAGCCGGACAGAAGACGATTCCCTTCAGTGCCTCTTGAGCATGCAATATAAGTGAGATCAGCTAATTTGTCAATTTATAGCCGAAAAAAATACGCTATAAAGGTATAGCGTATTTTCATCTGTAACGTTACGTCTTAAACGTTTTCGTCAATGAAGCTAACGAGTTTAGAACGAGGCACAGCGCCGATTTGCTGAGCTACTACTTCACCATTTTTGAAAAGTAATAGAGCAGGAATATTACGGATATTGTATTTCACTGCCGTCTCTTCACAAGAAGTCACGTCAACTTTAACGATTTTTACTTTACCCGCATATTCACTTGATAAATCTTCAAGAACAGGTGCAATTGCTTTACAAGGTGCACACCAACCTGCCCAAAAGTCAACAAGTACAGGTGTTTCAGCATCTAGAACATCTGCTTGGAAGTTATCATCAGTTGTATTTACAATAGTCGCAGACATGGTACGGCTCCAATTTTTAGAAAAAAGTGCTATCACTATAGGAGGAGATAATCTCTATCAGTATTACATAGCTACTTAGTTCAATGTAAGGGTTTGATGCTATTATTCAAGGCTTAAGTAAATTTGTCTAATGGATGCTCACGATATTCATCATCGGCTTGTACAATCGTTTAACAAATAGAAAAATATCAAAGGCTATTAATTGTTGATGAAAATGGCTTTTCAATTGCATTCTTGTGAATTACTCTAGGCGTGAATTGTTATGGGTTTAGTTCAATAATGTCTGACTTTCTGATTGATGAAGAATTACTTGCTGCCATAGATATGGGGTCGAACAGTTTTCACCTTGCCATTGCACGGGTAGATCACGGTGAAGTTAAAAAAGTGGCTTCAATGTCAGAAAAAGTACAGCTTGCAGCTGGTCTTGATGAAAATAAAAACTTAACAGAAGCAGCACAGCAACGTGGTTTAGCCTGTTTGGCTCGTTTCGTTGGGCGTTTAGGCTCAGTTCAACCTAACCGTTTAAGAATTGTGGCAACGAACGCTTTGCGTCAGGCTAAAAATGGCCATGAGTTTATTCAAAAAGCCGCTGAAATTTTGCCCAAACCTATTGAGATTATTGCAGGCCGTGAAGAAGCACGCCTGATTTATCTTGGTGTATCACATACGATGGCCAATGGTGGACGCCGCTTAGTGGTTGACATTGGTGGTGGATCTACCGAGTTTATTATTGGCGAATTTGAGCCAATTTATACTGAATCATTACAGATGGGTTGTGTAGCCTATACAAAAGCCTATTTTGCCGATGGTGAAATCACACAAAAAGCATTTGATAAAGCAGTTGTTGCTGCGCGTAAAGAGCTTTCAGCAATCGCCACTACTTATAAGATGGAAGGGTGGGATACTGTTGTAGGTTCAAGTGGAACCATTAAAGCTTGCCGTCAGATTATGGTGAATATGGGGCTAAGTGACGAGCAAGAAAATGTTACTCGTGAAGGTCTCCATAAACTTAAAGATAAGTTACTTAAGTTCAAAAATATTTCTGAAATTGATTTTGAAGGACTTCGAGAAGACCGACGAGCAGTTTTGCCAGCCGGATTGGCAATTTTGTATGCTGTTTTTGAAGTTTTAGAAATTGAACGTTTGGCATATTCTGATGGTGCATTACGTGAAGGAGTCATGTATGACCTGTTAGGCCGTTTTAAGCATGAGGATATCCGCGACCGTAGTGTACAAGCATTAATGGGACGTTATAACGCCGATCCGAAACAGGCAGAACGAGTTGTAAATACGGCTCAATACTTATTTGATAGTGTTGCTAAACCACTTAATTTAACGAGTGAAGACAGTGACTTACTGCGCCGTGCAGCATATTTGCATGAAATTGGTTTAGCGATTAGTCATGGTGGCTATCATCGTCATGGTGCTTATTTATTGCAACATTCCGATATTCCTGGTTTCTCACAAATTGACCAAAATCATCTTTCACATTTGGTTGCTCATCACCGCCGTAAATTGCGAAATGATGTAAAAAATGAAGTTTTAAAGGCTGGCGGTCATAAATTAGTTTATTTAAGTTTGTTACTTCGCCTAGCAGTTTTACTCAACCATAGCCGCAGTGATCAGATGCTTCCTGCCATTGAATTGACCATCATAAATGATCAACAATGGCAACTTAGTGTTTCTGGTGATGCCAAACAATGGCCATTGTTAGTTGCCGACTTGCATGATGAGCAAGAGCAGTTTAAGCATTGGGACATTGAATTGAATATTCAGTCGGAAAAATTTATCGATTAAAGGGATAATATTCGACCTATGAAAAAAGCTACTCAGTCCAAAGCGTGGACAACGGTTCAAATTGCACGTCATCCTGAACGTCCGCAGTTTCTAGATTATGTCGGTGAAATCTTTACAGAGTTTGATGCATTGCATGGTGATCGTTTGTTTGGTGACGATGGTGCGATGGTAGGTGGTCTTGCTCGTTTTGACGGTCAACCTGTGATGGTCATTGGACAACACCGTGGTCGTAGTACCCGTGAAAAATTAAAGCACAACTTTGGTATGTGTAACCCAGAAGGTTACCGTAAATCTCAGCGTCTTTTAGATATGGCTGAGCGTTTCAATCTCCCAGTTTTCACCTTTATTGATACTATGGGTGCATATCCGGGTGTTGGTGCTGAAGAACGTGGTCAGGCAGAAGCAATTGCGACTAGCCTTGCTCAACTTTCAAGCCTGAAAGTGCCTGTAATCGCAACAGTACTTGGTGAAGGCGGTTCTGGTGGTGCTTTAGGTATTGGTGTTGCTGACAGAGTAATTATGTTGTCGCATAGTATTTATTCTGTGATTTCGCCTGAAGGCTGTGCATCTATTTTGTGGAAAACTGCTGAGAAAGCAGCTCAAGCGAGTGAAGCTTTAGGTTTAACAGCAGATAAACTACAATCGCTAGGTATTGTTGAATATGTAGTAGATGAAGGTGAAGGTGCGCATTTAGATCCTGAGCGTGTGATGCAAAACTTAAAAGTAGTTTTAAAGCAGGCTTTGGATGAATTGCTACCAATGGATGCAAATGAACGATGCGAAGCACGTTATCAACGTTTAATGAAGTTTGGCAGCGAAAATTTAGGCGTGGCGTCTTAAAGCAAGCTCAAGAGTTCTCTGAAAAAAGTTCTTTTCTTATTGGATGTAGTGGTGGCATGGATTCAATGCTACTGCTACATTTAATGGCTCAAATTTTCCCTCAAAAGATCCGAGCAATTTATATTGATCATCAACTGCAAGATCAAAGTGCAGAGTGGGCGGAAGTGGTTGCCACACAGGCAGCAATATTAAATATTCCTTATATTATTCAAAAAGTTCAGATTGCAAATGGCAATCTGGAAGCTCAAGCACGTCAAGCGCGTTATCAAGCATATCAGCAACATTTACAAGAAAATGAAATTCTGTTGCTTGCTCATCATCAACAAGATCAGGCAGAAACAGTTATTTTGCGATTATTGTCAGGTGCGGGAGTAGATGGGCTTGCTGCGATGCAGGCTATTGATTACCGTAAAGATATGACAATTTGGCGCCCCTTTTTGGATTTAACACGTGAGCAAATCGCTTTATGGACCGCTCAGCTTGAAGTTAAATATATTGATGATCCAATGAACTATGACACCCATTACGATAGGGTGTGGTGTCGTGAAGCACTGTGGCCATTTTTAACAAGCCGTTTTCCAAAAATGCAGCAAGCTTTGAGCCGAACCAGTTATCTGATGCAAGATGCTTCTGAAATTTTAGAAGAAGTTCTCAAAGATGATTGGCAATATTCTGGTTCAGCTGACTATTTAAATTTAACGAAATTATATGAGTTATCTTTTGCGCGGCAGCGCCAGTTACTTTCTGCGTGGATGAAAGGCCAAGGGCAATATCGACCTGCATTTGAAATGGTCGAACGTCTGAGAACAGAAGTTATTGAGTCTAAGTCAGATGCTCAAGCCGCTTTACATTGGAACCAGTTTTACTATGTCCGTTATCAAAATATACTCTATAGGTTGAGTAGACAGGTTTATCTCGCTGAAACTTTAAATCCGGTTGATGCTGAACTAGAGCATTCATTTAAATTAGAAGAAAGATGGCAGGGCGCAGCTGGACTATTCCATGTTGAGTGTAAAAAAATTGGTTTAAGTCATTCTTTATTGAATAAAAAATTAAAAATCATTCGACGTCAAGGTGGGGAAAAGATTCACCTATATGGTCGTGTTGGGCAATGGCCTTTAAAAAAAGCAATTCAAGAAGCACATATTTTGCCTTGGCTTCGTCATACAATTCAAATATTAGTCTTAGATAATGTTATGCTTGGGGTTTTTACACCGAAAGGATTTTGGTTGGCTCAGTCTCCATATTGTGAGGAAGGAGGGTGGCAACCAGATTTAATTTCTCATTCTTGTAATCTGGTAAATGGCGAATATAGTTATGGCAACAGCAGTGAATTGTAATATCTGTTTTATTGGTGGTGGTAATATGGCCCAAGCATTAATTGGCGGGCTCATTTCAAGAGGATTACCACCAACACGTATTACCGTTTCAGATCCTGTCGAACAAATTCGTCAACTATTGCAAGAAAAAGAAGTTCATGTAACTCAAGATAATACGGCTGCTATCCAGAATGCCGATGTAGTTGTTCTTGCTGTAAAACCACAAGTTCTGGCAAATGTTCTACGTCCGTTAAAAGGTTTATTATCGGATAAATTGGTTATTTCGATTATTGCCGGTGCGGAAATTAAGACAATATCAAATCTGATTGATAGCGAACGTATTGTGCGAGTTATGCCAAATACACCTGCATTAGTTCAAACTGGTGCTCATGGTATTTACGCGACTGATGTGGTTGGTGCCTCGGACCGTGAATTAACGAGTCAGATTTTAGCAGCAACTGGTTTAACAATTTGGGTAAACTCCGAAGCTCAAATTGATGCGGTAACGGCAGTTTCAGGTTCAGGTCCAGCTTATTTCTTCTACCTCATGGAAAGTATGATTCGTGCAGGTAAAAATTTAGGTTTGGATGAAAAAGTTGCAACTGCTTTAACTCTTCAAACAGCATTAGGTGCAGCTCAAATGGCAATTACGAGTTCAAATACTCCGTCTGAGCTGCGTAAAAATGTGACGTCACCGAATGGTACAACCCAAGCTGCACTTGAAGTTTTTGATCGTGCACAAATCTCTCAAAATATTCAATCTGCATTAGCTGCTGCACAGAAACGTAGCCAAGAATTGGCTCAAGAACTGAGTGACAGTGCAAAATAGCTTTAATAGGATAAGACAACTATGGGTGCAAATTCTGCGCTAATTTTTGGAATTTTAATTAACGTCGCGATTTTATTGGTCTTTTTCCGTTTTTTAATGCAATTGGCGGCAGTAAGTCCTTATAATCCTGTGGTTTTATCGACAGTAAAGGCGACTAAGATTGTTGATATTTTTGGCCGAATTTTTCCAACGGTCGCAAAAGGCCGGTTCAATTTAGCCGCGTTAGTTCTTTTAATTATTTTATATTTACTGAAAATTTTCGGTGTAATGTATCTTTCGGGTTCCATGCCAAATAGTCCGGTTCATTTAGTGATTTTGACTTTTGTGACCATGATTCAGGATTTGATTCGTTTCTGCCGTTACTTAATTTTTGCAACAATCATTTTGAGTTGGGTCGTTATGTTTACTCAATCTCGTTCACCTTATATTGAGGTGATTCAAGATTTAGCTGAACCGTTACTCGCCCCATTCCGTCGTTTGTTGCCTAATATGGGGATGATTGACTTATCTCCAATTTTGGCATTTTTGGCACTCTATATTGCCGAGATCTTAATGAATGAAGTCGCTAAAGTTTTATTAACTGGACTTTAATTTTGTAAGATTAAAAAAAGGGCTGTATTACAGCCCTTTTTTATTGGTTTATCGATAAATTAATGGGCATCATCCCAGTTTTTACCTTGGCCTACTTCTACGACTAACGGTACAGAAATTTCCAGAACAGACTGCATGACATCCGCAATTTGTTTTGAAAGTTCATCTGCAATGTTTGAATCAACTTCAAACACCAATTCATCGTGAACTTGAAGTAATAGTTTTGCTTGATCTTTTGGCAGGATTTTATCTACTTCAATCATTGCTAACTTAATAATATCAGCAGCACTACCTTGTAAAGGTGCATTAATTGCAGCACGTTCAGCAGCTTTACGTACCATCACATTTCGGGCGTCAATATCCGGTGTATACAGACGGCGACCTAAAATAGTTTCAACAAACCCTTGTTCCGATGCTACTTGGCGAGTACGTTGCATGTATTCGTAAATGCCAGGATAGCGCTGGAAATATTGTTTGATATAGTTTTGCGATTCTTCACGAGTAAAGCCAAGTTGGCGAATTAAACCAAACTCGGACATGCCGTAAAGTAAGCCGAAATTCACAGCTTTAGCCTGACGGCGCTGATCATTGGTCACATCTTCAATTGCAATACCTAACACTTCTGCCGCTGTTCTACGGTGTACATCTTGACCGTGTTGGAATGCATGAACTAAGGCATCATCTTGAGAAAAATGAGCCATTAAACGAAGTTCAATTTGCGAGTAATCGGCTGCTAACAAAACTCGTCCTTCCGGTGCAATAAATGCTTTACGGATTTGACGGCCAATCTGTCTACGAATTGGAATGTTTTGTAAGTTAGGATCAGAAGAGGATAGGCGACCTGTTGCCGTTAGTGCTTGATGATAGCTGGTATGTACACGATGGGTATCATTATGCGACTGCTCAATTAAACGGTCAGTATAGGTGCTCTTTAATTTTGCTAATCCACGGTGTTCTAAAATAATTTCCGTTAATGGGTGCTCAATTTTTTCAAGAACACTTTCACTGGTGCTGTATTGTCCAGTTGCAGTTTTTTTACCACCTTTAATGCCTAACTTATCAAATAGAATTTCACCCACTTGTTTAGGCGAAGCAATATTAAAAGTTTCACCTGCAATTTCCATAGCCTGATTTTCAAGGTCTTCCATAGTTTTTGCAAATTCAACACTTAATTTATCTAAGAAAGCATGATCTAAACGGATTCCATCTTCTTCCATACCCGATAAGATTCGAGCAACTGGCATCTCGATGTTATATAAAATATTTTCTAATTCAGGTTGTGCTTTAAGTTTATTTGAAAGTACTTCATATAAACGATAAGTCACATGTGCATCTTCTGCTGCATAATGAGCTGCAACTTCAATCTCAATTTGATTAAAAGTCTTCTGTTTTGCACCTTTGCCAGCAATTTGCTCAAAAGTAGTGGTCAAATGGCTTAGGTAAACACGAGCAACATCATCCATGCCATGACGAGTAGCTGCTGCATTCAGTACATAAGATGCCAGCATGCTATCGAAATACCAACCTTTAAGTTCAATACCGTGATTAGCAAAAATGTGCGCATCATATTTAAGATGATGACCAATTTTTTTAACTGCTTCATTTTCAAGTACAGGCTTGATTTGCGCTAAAACTTGTTCACGGTCCAGTTGTTGTGGCGCATTTTCGTAATTATGTGCCAAAGGAACATAGTAGGCATCTTTCGCATCAAATGCGATTGAAAAACCAACCATCTCGGCAATACGGTAATCAAGACTTGTGGTCTCTGTATCAATAGCAAAATGATCGGCATTCTGCATGCGTTGCCAGAGCTGATCCCATGCTTCTTGTGTTAAAACGGTGTGATAGTTTGCAGTTCCAAGCTGGTCATCTTGACTAGTCAAGCTTGCTTGATCTTCTGTTTCAATCGTTTGAGCAAGTTTAACTTCATTTTGGACAATAGTTTGTGATGCTTGCTGCTTATAGCTTGAGCTATTTGGATTGTTTGGATGATCGAGAGACTGTAACTGGTTTCTAAACTCAAGCTCCGTATAGAGATTGCGTAAGGCATCTACATTTGGATCAGTAAGTTTTAATTCATGCCAGTCGAGTTCTAAAGGAAGATCACAGACAATGCTTGCCAACTGGTGATCAAGCTTAATATTGTCTAAATTATCTTTAATATTTTGGCTCAGTTTGCCTTTAAGTTGGTCTACATTGGCAATGATATTATCCAATGTCCCATATTCGGTCAGTAATTTGGCAGCCGTCTTTGCGCCTACGCCAGGTACACCCATAATGCCGTCAGATGCATCACCCATAAGGGTTAAGTAATCGATAATCTGGTTTGGCCAAACGCCAAATTTTTCAAATACGCCGTCGGTGTCTAATACTCGATCTTTAAAGCTATCTTCAAGTTTTACATAGTCATTAACCAGCTGGGCCATGTCTTTATCTCCGGTTGAGATAAGGACATGATGACCTTCTTTTACGGCGCGTTTAGCGAGAGTCCCGATAATGTCATCGGCTTCTGCACCCGGAAGACTATATAAAGGAATCCCTTGAGCCTTAATCAATGCATGTAAATATGGAATCTGTTGAGACAATTCTTCCGGCATAGTCGGGCGGTCACCTTTATAAATAGGTGAAAGCTTATGACGGAAAGTTGGCTCAGGCGTATCAAAAATGACAGCCATATGTGTCGGTTGCATACGACGCATCAATTTTTGAATGGCAGAAATTGCTCCACGTATTGCATTGGTATGTAACCCTGTAGAGGTCGTCAATGGTGGTAATGCATGATATGCACGAAATAAAAAATAGGACCCATCAACCAAGACAAATGGTGGCATTGAACAATTCCTTAAACTGAATTATGGGTATTTTACGTGAAAACGGCTATGAATGCAGGTTTATGATTTTTGCAGTATTTTGTATGTATAAATATACGCATGTATTGGCTTGGAGTAAGATGGCCTGTAATGAAGGTGTCATATTGCTAAGCCCATGTATAAAAAAGACAAACAGGGAATGATCATCATTTTGATCGCTTTGACTTTGTTTTTAGCCATTTCAATTGGTTTTAAATTTCAGAGTGCCGTTGTTGCTTTATCTATTGCGCTCACTGTCATACTGGTTCAGTCATTATCAAGTCTGCATCAACGTTTAACTCATTTAGAACAACAGTTTTCTCACAAGACAACGCCACTTTATTCTATTCATATGCAAAGAACGGTAATTTATACCGCCGCTTTGGTTGCATTAGTTGCTTATATCAATCATTGGATGTGGATTGCTGGTGGGGCATTACTGGTTTTACTGTTATGTTTGATTCAAACCATCAGTGCATTTCATACTCGTTTATTGTTCCTCGAGACAGCCAAGCAAACAGTAAATGTAAATGAATCTATACATACAGAAGTGATAACGCCTGTATTAGGGCAAGTTGATCCAAACAATATTACCGAGCCAGCTTTACCTGGAACAATAGCATTAAATCAAGAAAAACAAACAGTTCGTACGCAGACCACCGCATGGTGGCAACCAGCAGTCGATTGGATGATTCATGGTAATCCAATTTTAAGGGTGGCTGTTGCTGTGCTTATGGTTGGGGTAGTGCTCTTACTGCGTTTTGCAAGTGAGCACTGGCAGTTGAGCTTAGGTGTAAAACTTGGTTTTATTGCGATTGCAGGAGGTGTATTAACAGCATTTGGATATACCTTGCAAAAGAAAAATCAGCTATTTGCTGTGGCACTGCAAGGTGTAGGGCTAGCTGTTGTCTTTCTAACGCTTGTGTTCTCACATCATTTTGGTGTAATCACCAGCCTAACTACAGCCAGTATTCTATTTACGATTTTATTAGCAATTACAGTATTCCTGAGTTTAAAACAACAAGCTATTTATTTGGCAATACTCGCACTGGGTATGGCGTATGCGGCTCCTTTAGTTATTCCGCAATATCGTCCTGATGTGGTTTTTTTATTTAGTTACTATCTTGTTATTAATCTTGCAGTCGCTGCTGTTAATTTTATTCAGCCTTGGAAAATCCTAAATCAGATCGCTTTCTTTGCCACAATGTTTATTGGCGGTAGTGCAATCGCATTTTATGCAGAGCCAGCAAAATTTGACACATTAGACTGGATTTTATGGCTCCATATAGCGCTATTTATTTGGTTAAGTGTTCGTTATAGTCAAAATATCTCTCGGGTTTCAGAACATGAAAAACAAGAGGGGATCCGTTTACCGCCGCTCTTAGATGTTGGTCTTATTTTTAGTGTTCCTGTATTAGGCTTTACGCTTCATGCTTATTTAGTTCATGAGTCGACCCAAGCTTTAACAATTGGTGCTGTTGTTTTAGCAGGCACTTATGCGGTGTTAACGTTCTGGATTAAAACAACTCATCCCCAGCTTTCAGTCCTTGCAAAAAGTTTTTTCATTCTCGCGGTTGCTTTTTTTGCCTTAATTTTTCCACTCGCAAAAGGGGCGCACTGGACTGCTATTGGCTGGGTTGCACAAGGAACGGCTTTAATCGTTTGGGGAGTAACTGAACGCTACCGTTTAAGCCGATATATTGGTGTGATTTTAGTTTTACTCAGCTCACTTGCACTGTTTTATCAGGTTTGGGCAAATGAAGAGTTTCCAACGCTAAGCACTAGCATTTATGCAATTGCCCAATTCATTTCGGCCTTTTATTTATTGCAATACAACAGCAAAGAACAACGCTATTTTAGCGCAAGCATGTTTAGCGGTATTTTCTTATGTTTAGGCATGTATGCGGGCGCCGTAGCAGGTGTAGAAATAATGGCATGGCATCATCATGCTTTAAGTCCGTATTTGATCTTCGCCGTAGCCCTAATCGCAATATTTAGTGCGATTGTTCACTATAAACTTCGTGTGCAATGGCAAAGTTTGCAGTTAATTTTAATTAGCCTGTTACTGTTATTAGTTTTGGGTGAGGCTTTTATGAGTCAGGTCTTCACTTTGTTTAAATGGGTAGACTCATTACAACAAACTACTTTCCTAGTCTCTACCATTATTCTTAGTGGCTTATTTATTATGGCTCAACCGCAGTCAAGTCATTTGGGTTACGTCAAGGTATGGGCGGGTTTAAGCTGGTTAGCGTTAGCGATAGTTGGCATGGCTATTTTCCCAAAAATGCCAATAGTCGCTTTGGCTTTTGTTCCTGTGGTTTATTCGCTTTGGGCTTATAAAACTCATAAAACGACACTATTGCATCAAATTCCGGTGTGGTGTTTAAGTCTCATTTGGTTGCTTGTGGTGAGTGTTGATGTTCATTCTGCTGAATACCTTTACTTTGTTCCTTTAATTAACTTAACTGACTTCTTTTCAATTTTGGTATTCGCTGGCTTACTCTTTATTATTTATCAGCATGCTTTTGATCAAGATAAATCGCTGGAATGGACTTTTAAAATTACAACAATTTTAGTGGGCTTACTGGTATTTAGTAGTGTAGTCGTTAGAGGCTTGCACCATTACTGGGCAACACCGCTATGGAGTGCTTCAATTTGGACAAACGGTGTAGTACAGCTAAGTTTGACGTTACTTTGGGTTATATTGGCATTTGTTTTGACTACATACTCTAGTCGAAAAATGATTCGTCAACTCTGGTTTGTAGGCGCTGCACTTTTAGGGATTGTTGTATTAAAACTAATTTTGCTTGATCTATCACAAAGCGCGACATTAACTCGGGTCATTTCTTTTATTGGAGCAGGTGGGGTAATGTTAATTATTGCTTATCTTGCGCCATTACCACCATCATCCTCTGTACAGAAGAATCAAGAGCCTAAGCTTTAGGCTCTCGTTTTAACTCTTTTTGATTGCTGTATTGATCGATATCATCTTCTGCAAAAGCAGTAGATGGTCGATCAATTAAGCCCATTTTCGGAACAGGAATTTCAATTTGGTTATCTAAAAAACCATTTCGGATACGTTCTTGCATTTCATCTCGAACTTTTAAAGAGTTTTCTTGACGACACCACATTGCAAATAAAAGCTCAATCGATGACTCCCTGAAGGCCGTAACTGTAACAGCAGGTTTTGGATCATCTAACACGAGTGGATAATTCGCTGCGACGTTAAGTAGAACCTCACGAACTTTAATAATGTCTTCATGAAAGTTAATTGCCAAAGTAATTGGAATACGCCGTATTGGATATTTTGATAAGTTGTGTACAGGAGCACGAATGAGTTGTTCGTTTGGTAAACGAATATAGACGTTGTCGAGTGTAAGTAACTTTACCGAAAGCAAATCAATTGAGATAACTTCGCCTTCGATTGTATTCCCTCGAATAAGTGTAATTTGAATCGTATCACCGACCTCAAATGAACCTTCACCAATCAAAAATAAACCACTAATCAAGTTACTGGCAGATGTTTGTGATGCGAAACCGAGTGCTACTGTTAAGATCCCCGCTGCCCCCAGAAATACACTAAGTTTGAACCCGGCTTCTTTTAAACTCGTCATAATGAAGAGTAAGAAAATAAAATAGAAAATACCGCGGCGCCATACCAGACGCTGATGAGCATTAAAACGTGAGCCAACGGTTCTAATAAATGTATTTGAAATAATACGGGCAAGGACAAAACCAATAAAACAAAGCACAACACCGACTAAAATTTCACTAATTCGTTCGGTATTGATATTGGTAAATATGCTTTTGAGGCTATCAGCGATATCTTTTGGAATACTTGAATCGGCCATAAAACCCCCTTAAAAGAATGAATCAAACATATTAAATAGCGCACCACCAGGTGAACGTGGTGGGTGAACATAAGTCACTTCACCTGCCAGAGGGGGAGTGCGGTTTTCAATACGAATACGGGCTGGGCGGTCAGAGCCTTCATAGTAGACTTTGATTTGTGATGTCCATAAGCGTCCCGTACTTTCACTATAAAATAGTGGTAGGGCGGTAACCGGTAC
Organism: Acinetobacter sp. AKBS16; assembly: GCF_002899995.1. Classification (NCBI taxonomy): domain Bacteria; kingdom Pseudomonadati; phylum Pseudomonadota; class Gammaproteobacteria; order Moraxellales; family Moraxellaceae; genus Acinetobacter; species Acinetobacter sp. AKBS16. The sequence continues at coordinate 14,784 of NZ_POYH01000025.1, forward strand.
ATTCATACGATCAAAGCGTAATTGATGATTACTGGTATTATGAAAATCGATCGGCGTAACTGCACGAAAAGCACGTGGGGTTAATAGATTTAAATCGGTACGACCATCAACAGAGGTTGCATAACAAATTTCACCTTGCTGGGCATTAGGACCAAACCATGTATCTTTGGGTTGAATTACAGGAATCTCAAATAAAGGTTCATGCTGACTTTCAACTAAACCTGCAATCCATAGAGGGGTACTAATATAAAGTGTCCCACGTTGACCCGCTGGAATGTAGATTGGATCAACTGGTTTAATTACCACTGATCGGTCCGCCAAACGTGGCATGAGTAGAAACTTCGGATTAGTTTTCCGAAACATATAACGTTCGACTTGCACAGAATGTGGAAAACCAAAATTTGCATCCGTTATGATGTGCCAATCTTGCTCATTATCATCTTGGAGAGTCGGGCGATAATATTCGATACGCCATTCTTTTATGCCACGTGTTAAACGAAAGAGCATTGAACCGAATTGCCATGCTTTGGACTGGTTAATTTCAAAGTGCTGTTCACCCCACCATTTTAAAGAATTCTGGGGGTGAGGCTGATATTCATTATTTTCAAACAAGACGTAAAATTCCTCTACCGAGTTGTTAAACAGACTTCACGCTGTAATCTGCTTAGAGTACACTCAAAATCATCTTACTCATCATTATAAATTGTGATGCAAATATTGAAACAAATACAAGTTCCATATAGTTTTGCCAAGCGTCATGGTGTTTTATTTCGTTATGACGGTGATCAAGTTTTTATTGTTAGACGTCAAAATACAGAAAAAATTGCATTGCAGGAAGCAAGACGAATTTTGGGGAAACCTGCACACTATCAATTATGCACTGAACAAGAATTTAATAGTCTATTAAGTACCAGTTATGCAGGGGATACAGGTGAATCCCAACAAGTCGCCGCAGGCTTAGAAGACCATCCAGATTTATTAAGCCTTGCAGATCAGGTGCCTGAAACAGAAGACTTAATGGATCAAGAGGATGACGCGCCTATTGTTCGTCTAATCAATGCACTTCTCTCTGAGGCAATTCGTGTTGGAGCTTCAGATATCCATATTGAAGCCTTTGAGAAAAAGCTATCAGTTCGTTTACGGGTAGATGGTCAATTACGTGAAATTGTGCAGCCACGCCGTGAACTAGCCCCGTTACTTGTTTCGCGTATTAAAGTTATGGCGAAACTCGATATTGCCGAAAAGCGTGTACCGCAAGATGGACGTATTTCTTTACGTCTTGCTGGTCGTGAAGTCGATGTCCGTGTTTCAACTTTGCCATCGTCACATGGTGAAAGGGTGGTCATGCGTTTACTCGATAAACAAGCGGGTCGCCTTAATATGACTCACCTAGGTTTAATGGCAAATGACTATGAACGTTTAACTCAGTTAGTACATCGTCCGCACGGTATTATTTTGGTCACAGGGCCTACTGGTTCGGGGAAAACGACGACTTTATATGCTGCCTTATCTGATCTAAATGACAATACCCGTAACATCTTAACCGCCGAAGATCCAATTGAGTATCAGCTTGAAGGTATTGGCCAAACTCAAGTGAATACCAAAGTAGATATGACTTTTGCTCGAGCTTTAAAAGCAATGTTACGTCAAGATCCAGATGTGGTCATGGTGGGGGAGATTCGTGATCTAGAAACTGCTGAAATTGCGGTGCAGGCATCTTTAACAGGTCATTTGGTGTTATCAACACTACATACCAATACCGCTATTGGTGCAGTGACTCGACTTAAAGATATGGGGATTGAACCTTTCTTGCTTTCAAGCTCTTTAATTGGGGTGGTTGCGCAGCGTTTGGTTCGTACTTTATGTCCACATTGTATGACATGGCGTGAAGCCGATACTTTTGAGAAGCAAGTTTTTCAGCATATTTCCCATGAACCAAGTTTAAAGTTACCAGAGGCTCAAGGGTGTGATCAGTGTTCTCATTTAGGGTTTAATGGCCGTACAGCGATTTATGAAATTGTACCTATTGATGAACCTATGCGCCGTCTCATTCATGGTAATGCAGCTGAATTTGAATTAGAAAATCATGCTCGTCAGTATTCTGGTTCTATTCGCGATGATGGTTTACGTAAGGTGCTCTCAGGTAAAACTACACTTGAAGAAGTGCTTCGTGTAACCAATGAAGCAAGTGAAGCATAATTTGTAAGATATAAAAAATGCCCGATATGATTCGGGCATTTTTTATATTAAAACTTATTCAGTCACAATATTAAACGTCACATCAATATTGTTACGAGTTGCATTTGAATATGGACAAACGATATGAGCTGCTGCAACTAACTTTTCAGCTTCTTCACGGTCCATACCGATTAAATAAACATTTAAAGTAACTTCAATACTAAAACCTGTAGGAATTGGACCAATACCAACTTCACCTTCAACATAAGCATCTTTGCTAATATTAAATTTATCGCGGTTTGCAACGAATTTTAAAGCACCCAAAAAGCACGCTGAATAACCTGCTGCAAATAATTGTTCTGGGTTAGTTACAGCACCACCAGCGCCGCCCATTTCTTTAGGCACACCAAGTTGTACGTCTAATACACCGTCTGATGACGTTGCACGACCGTCACGGCCACCAGTTGCTTTAGCTTTTGCGCGATACACAACTTTTTCTAATGACATCTTTTTATTCCTAAATTAAATTGAATGCAAATATATCGTACACAACTTAATTATTTTAACAAGTCAATTTTGTAAAAAAAATGGTGATTATTTAGCTATATTTGTACGGAGTTGTGTTAATTGATCTTTGAGACCGAGAAGGGTAGCCGTATCACAAGAACTGGCCTCTAAGATATGCGTTGGAATATTTACGGCCTGTTCTTTAAGTTTTTTCCCCTTTTCGCTAAGCGTGATAATGACTTGTCTTTCATCTTCTTTTGAACGAGTACGATTAAGAAGCTGCAATGCTTCTAACTTTTTTAAAATTGGGGTTAAAGTTGAAGATTCTAAAAATAACTTGCTGCCAATTTCTGAAACAGTAATCTCATCTTTTTCCCACAACACTAACATCACCAAATATTGAGGATAAGTAATCCCTAATGGAGTTAAAAGTTTGCGATAAAGTTGATTAAGGGCTAAATTTGTTGAATAAATGAGGAAACATAATTGATTCTCAAGCTTTAGATTTTGACAGTCTTGGTCCATATATTCCTCAGAAAACTAATTGGTGCTTTTCTAGTATATCGCTTTATGTTTAATTTCTTAAATGCTCATAATTTAGAGCTATTGATAAAAATAAGATAACGTAAAAAATGGAGTAATCTAAACATTACTCCATCACTTAAAAATACTAATTTAAAATGGTTACCAAAGGTCGGCAATTTTTTTCATTAAACGAGCACGATATTTTGCAGTTGGATTATTTTCATTACGTTGTTGCTCTTGTTCATAAAAATCTTGCCAGGCCGTGATCATTTCTAAAGTTGTTCCTTGTTTTTTAATCATAGAAACATCGGCAGGCTGAATATTCTCTAAACGCTGTCTGGCACCTTCTGCTCCTGTCCCCCAACCAATAATCCGCTGGCCAAAAGCAGGCAGAGGAATATTTTTTGGAGTAGGAGGAAGTACATTTTGTTTAAGCTGCAAATTTGGAGAGACAAAATTATTTGTTGCTCCGAAATCAGTCGCATAACAGTGAATATTTGCCCCTAAGCAAAAAATGCTAAATAAGTATTTCCACATGAATAATTAAGCTTTTAATAGTGAATTAATTTACGATGCATCATTAAAGGCATTGAGGTACGCACAAGTTCTTGAGCAGCTAAATCAAAAGGTACCGTAATTAAACCGTTCCCTTCATAACCAATCATACTTAAAACTTGACCACGACTATCAGTTGCTCCTGCATGCCCCCAAGTTTGGCGTTTTTCCCCATGCCAACCTTGTTGCGCAGCCCCTAAAACATAGCATTGGCTATCCATTGCACGTGCTTGCAGCAAAAGCTGCCAATGCATCTGACCTGTTGTATAGGTAAATGCAGCAGGAGCAGTTAATAGATGAGCACCTTGCTGTCTAAGGGTTAAAGCTAACTCAGGAAAACGCAAGTCATAACATACCATTAGGCCAATATTGCCAAAAGGGGTAGATGTGACTACAACGTCTGTTCCTGGTTCAAAGAAACGAGATTCCTGATATCCACCCACAGCATCGCCAACTTGTACATCAAATAAATGTATTTTGTCATAACGTGCTTCGGTACGTTCAGGACTGATGCATAAACTCACTGTGCGCACTCGACCATCTTGTATGATGGAACCATCCGGACGAAATGGGCACGGTAGAGTGCCTGCAACAATCCAGATTTGATACTGATGCGCAAGTTTCTCAAGTCTTTGTTGAATCGACTCAAATTGCTCTGCTGTTTCACGCTGTTTGCCAGCCGCAAAACAAACAAAGTTTTCGGGAAAAACAATTAAGCTGGCATTTTGAGCCTTGCTTTGCTGAATCAATGACTCAATCACTTGAAAGTTGCTTTCAATGTCATCTTGAGAATTCATTTGAACAACCGAAACAAGAGTCATATACACATCCAGATTAGCAATAAAGTTTAGGCATTTTGCTTATCAGATACTTGTTCAAGCGTGTCTTGTTCTTTTTGCAATTGCTTAACAAGCGGCTCAAACATGTTCTGATTATTTGCATTGAGTTTCATCAATGTCTTATGTGCGTCCAGAACGGTTCTTAGCATCGCATTATGAGTAATGTGCTCGTCAGTTAACGTTAAAGTGCAAACGTTAGGATCGCCACAATAATTCAGGATGACAAAAACCTGCCCTAGCCCCATGCTGTTGGCTAAGGTTGTGATATCTGGATTGGTAGATAGCATCACAGCTTGAATATGATGAGTCTGTTTCAGTTTTAAACCTAGCTTAGCTAGGATACCTAATACAGTACTATCAATAAATGTTGTTTGGGTTAAATCAACGATTGCACCAACAACATTTTCTTGCTGTTCAATTCTGTTTAAAAGTTTGTCTAGACTTATACAAGAATGGGCTCGCACTTCACCAATAAGCTTGAAAATATGCGTTCCATTTAAACTTGCATATTCAACATGACCTGTTGACATATAAATGCCATTTTCAGAGAAGGATAGAAAAATTATCACATAGTGCCATCTCAGACTCAAGAGTCCTTAAGTCGTATATTATGTAATTAATTGATTCTTAAATTAATTCATTCGACAAAGACTAAAGATGGCAATGTCATCAGCAACGTGATCAGGGGCTTGGAATGATTGATTTTGCAAATGTTGAACTAATTGTTGAAACTGATCATTCAAGCCGCCATCAAATGGTTCTAGTGCTCCATCTGAGCAAATAATGAAACGTGCATGACGATTTAATGTGCATACATGTTCTTCAACTTCTAACTCATCAGTTAACCCTAAGGGAAAGCTGCTGGTGGTTAAAATTTTTGGAGGTTGATTAGGTTCAAAAATAATTGGAGGAGGGTAATGACCTGCACTAGACCAGCGAAGACTATGAGTTTCAAGATTTAGAATACCGACCACAATTGTAATATGTTTTTCAATATTCTCTTGAACCAGCATCCCATTTAACTTTTTGATTAACTGTCGTGGTGTTTTGGAGCGACCATGAAAGGCTGCCATCCAAGAAGTTAATAAGCTACTTGTTACACCATGCCCCGATACATCGGCGAGATAAAATAAAACCTCTTTATCATTGAGCTTCCAGTAGTCGTACCAGTCGCCTGATAAATAGGCAGAAGGTTGGAAAAAAGTTTCAACCTCATAATTTAATAAATCAATAGGATTTGGCAATAAACGTTTTTGTAATTCTGCTGCCGAAGGTAAATCACGGCTATCCTGATTACGTTTATATTGTGCATCAATTCTTGTTAAAGCTTTATTTAGATCTTTAGGTAACTGGTTCCATACCCATCCTGCAAGAGCACCCGCTTCCCATGCTTGAGCTAAAGCACTACCTTCATGCTCAAAAGCAATCACGATTGTAGGTAAACGCCATTTATAAGTTAGGAAATCTTGTACATCAGCAATTGCGATAATTGTTGGGTCGTATAAATCGAGATCATCTATGTGAATGACTTGTAAGTCTGGTAATGCTTCCAGAGCTTGCTCTACGAAAGGGATAGAGCGTGTCGGTTTAATAAAATACATAGAAGATATGGTAGTCCTTTTTCAAGATCACTTTATCCATCATAGAGGATGTATGACCAAAATCAAGGTATTGCCTTTCTATAAGAAAAATGCAATACCTTGATTTGTCCTTTAATTATTTTTCGGTTTTATCAGTGTTATCTTCTGGTACATCTTCAGATTCGTCATCATCAATAAAAGACACATCTGCCGAATCACCTTTTTTCTCGGCAATCTGGAATGCTTTACGTTGGAGATATAAATCACGAATCATTGCATATTGATCGCCTTGTATAGTTTGGTCTAAATCTAGATATTGAGCGCGTGTATCAACGGCTTGTAATAGATTAGTCGACCAATACAGGCCATCTTGATCATCCATAATGTATTTTTGTGGACGGGCCTGAGCATCTACAGCCAAGCCAACGCCATCACGTAAAGTGCTTGGCCCAAAGAAAGGCAGCATAAGAAATGGTCCAGAAGGAACACCATAGTAACCGAGAGTTACACCAAAACTTTCTTCTTCAGGAGGTAAGCCTAAGCGGCTCGCTGGATCGGCTAAACCTAAAGTTGTTAACGTATTAATAGTAAAACGACCTAAAGTTTTTGCGGCGCGGCCAGGACGTCCTTGAATTAGCTGGTTAACAGCATTCCATGGTTCGCCAAGGTTTTTACGAAATTGTCGGTAAGAACCACGTACATCTTCTGGCGTCTTTTCTCTATATTCAACAGCAACGGGACGCAAAACATGGCGATCTAACATATCGTTAAAAGAATAAATTGGACGGTTCAGTGACTGTAATGGATCTTTCACTGTATCTGGTTGAGCAGCATTTGCGTTGATCTTTAAATCTTTAACTTTTATGCCTTTCAAATCTTTAATAATTTGTAAGTGAGGTCGGCTATGCTGAGTCTGGGTTGAAGTAACATCTTCCGAACTAGCGGCAGATTCTTCAGTAAGATTTTCTTGAGCATGGGCTGAGGTGTAAAGACCTACAGTTAATAAGCTCGACAAAAGTAAATTAGAATAATTCATATAATTCCTTAACCGCTAGCCAGGCTATATTCAATATGCAGTTGGGTAGAGATATATTTTAATACAGAAGCGATAAGCTATTATCAATGTAAAATTGATCAAATTATATAGAAATATAGCTAAAAAGCCTAAAAAATGTACGCTTGATATGAAATGCTATAAAAAGGGGTTGCAAAGGGTTATTAATGGTCTATAATGCACATCCATCGGCGGTGATGCAGATAGAAACTTGTTGAAAAACAGTTACTTGTGATTAGATTAGTTGCTTTAAGCGATGAATTTGATGATGAGGTGGTTTAGAGAAT
>NZ_POYH01000026.1:0-5787 GCF_002899995.1 Acinetobacter sp. AKBS16
CCGGTCCAGTCGGCACATCATCGGCCACAATATAAGGCTCTACGACGACATGCTGACCAATTTCAATATCATCAACACCTTCACCAACGGCATAAACCACACCTGAAAATTCATGTCCCATGGTAATCGGTGCAGATTCACCTGAAATAGGATGCGGATGTCCACACGGTGGAATAAAAATTGGTCCTTCCATAAATTCGTGCAAATCTGTACCACAGATTCCACACCAAGCTACCTTAATGCCTACAGTGCCGGGAGTGACTTCTGGTTCAGGGATATCTTCAATACGAATATCGCCTCTGTCATAAAAACGTGCTGCTTTCATTATTATCTCCCTCAAATCAGGATGTTGTTTTAGCGATAGACAATGCCGCCGTCCGTTAAAATGGATTGACCCGTTATATAGTCCGAATCTTCACTTGCCAGGAAGGCAACTAATGCGGCTACATCGTCTGGTGTTTGGGCTCTACCTAAAGCAATGCCTTCCACATATTTTTTATAAGTTTCACCAATTGCAGCACCTGTAATTTCAGCAAAACGTTTATCGATTTCAACCCACATATCCGTTCCGACAATTCCGGGGCAATATCCATTTACCGTAATACCATGACTGGCATACTCTTTTGCCGCAGCTTGGGTAAGTGCTCGTACCGCAAATTTAGTTGCCGAGTAAATACCGAGTAAAGCAAACCCATCGTGGCCTGCAATTGAACAGGCATTAATGATTTTACCTTTATGTTGGCGTTGCTTAAATTTTGCAGCTGCAGCCTGAATGCCCCACAGCACGCCACCAATATTAATATCAACAATTTTTTGAAACTCATCCGGTGTGATATCCGCAATCGCTTGAACTTGTGCAATTCCAGCATTATTAATCATGACATCAAACCCACCAAGGGTCTGCTCAGCATGATTTATAGCAGCATACACTTGCTCGCGGTCACTTACGTCAGCAATAAATGTGCTCGCATTTACACCTAAAGCCTGAATTTCCTGCTGCACATCGTTCAGTCGATCTTGTTTCATATCAACTAATGCAATATGTACCCCTTCTTGCGCCAAGCGCAGGGCAATCCCACGGCCAATGCCTTGGGCTGCCCCAGTCACTAAAGCGACTTTATTTTTTAATCCCTTAACCATGTTCAACTCCTGTAAATGTAGAATTTCTACATATGAATCGCTCGTTGCATTGAAGCCAAAATGGATTCATGCATGGCTTCTGATAATGTTGGATGCGGGAAAATCACTTGAGCTAAACTTTCATCAGTTGCTTCTAGATATTTCGCAATGGCAAATCCTTGGATATGTTCGGTCACTTCATGGCCCACCATATGTGCACCAAGTAATTCACCCGTTTCTGCATGTACCACCGTTTTAACGAAACCTGACGCATCTCCAATTGCTAAAGCTTTACCATTTGCAGTTAAAGAAAACTTACCAATACGTATAGGTAGATTCTTAGCTTTTGCTGCGTTTTCTGTTAAACCAATACTCGCCACTTGTGGATGTGTAAAAATACAACCAGGTATCTGGCTACGGTCGAGTGAATGGACGTTTGCCACACCAGCGATTTTCTCGACACATATTATGGCTTCATGGCTTGCTTTATGAGCGAGACAAGGTGCTCCAGCAACATCACCAATGGCATAAAGCCCTGCTACGTTGGTTTTACAATAGTCATCAATTGCCACAAAACCTTGTGGATTGAGTTCTACACCTAAACGTTCTAGTCCCAGCCCTGTGGTATTCGGCTGTACACCAATTGCCGAAAGCACGCGATCAAAAACAAGCGTTTGAACATCATTTGCCGTTTCAACCACACAGTGGACTTGCTCATTTTCAATCTGAATACTTTGAACGACAGCATCGGTTAAGACTTTCATACCTTTTTGTTCAAATTGTTTTCTAACAAATTGAGCAACTTCTACATCTTCGGTCGGTAAAATTTGTTTAGCCAAATCAATAAGGGTCACCTGACATCCCAAATCTTGATAAAGACTGGCAAACTCACTACCAATTGCACCTGAACCTACAACCAGTAAACTTTTTGGTAACTGCTCTGGAACAAGCGCTTCTTTATAGCTCCAGACATATGTTCCATCGACAGGAAGTTGAGGAACATGTCGGGCTTTAGCTCCAGTTGCCAAAATGATATGTGGTGCACTCAAAGCCTGACTATGACCTTGAGCATCGGTCACTTCAATTTTTTCTTTCGCTGTAAGTTGAGCGCGACCACTAAAAACAGTGACCTGATTCTTTTTCAACAAGTAATCGATGCCTTGTACTAATTGAGCTGACACTTGTCGGCTATGTTGCACAAGCTTTTGAATATCAAAATCGAGTTGGGATACCTGAAAACCAAACTGTCCAGCATGTTTAAACTGGGTTGCGAGCTCTGCCCCTGCAAGCAAAGCTTTGGTTGGAATACAGCCCCAATTTAGACAAATTCCGCCTAAATGTCGCTCTTCTACAATTGCGGTTTTTAACCCGAGCTGGGCTGCACGAATTGCAGCCACATACCCACCCGGTCCCGCGCCAATCACAATTAAATCAAATTGAGTTTCTGACATGCGGGTTCTCCTACACCAAAATTAAAGCAGGGTTTTCAACAAACTGCTTAAAGCTGGCCAAGAATTTCGCCCCAACTGCACCATCAATGACTCGGTGATCGCATGACAACGTCGCTGTGACAATCTCACGAACCACTACATTGCCATTTTCGACAACAGCGCGAGATTCCGAAGCACCTAATGCCATAATTGCACCTTGCGGTGGGTTAATAATGGCATCGAACTGTTTAATGCCTAACATGCCTAAATTTGAAATGCTAAAGCTGCCTCCCTGAAACTCATCAGGTTGTAACTTGCCAGTCTTGGCACGCGTTGCCAAATCACGCATGTCATCGGAAATTTGTGCTAAAGACTTCTGATTTGCAGCTTTTACAATGGGTGTAATTAAACCGTTTGGAATCGCTACAGCCACCGAAATATCCGCTTGAGAGAACTGTAAAATTGATTGAGTCGCCTCATCAAATTGAACATTCACCTCAGGTACTTTAATCAGCGCGGCGGCAGCTGCTTTAATTAGCATGTCATTAATAGAAAGTTTCACTTGTGGAACAGTCTCATTAATCTGCTTACGTAGTTTTTGCAAAGCTTCTACGTTGAGATCGACCACCAAGCGGAAATGCGGTGCGTTACGTTTTGCAGCCTGTAACCGTGAAGCAATCGCTTTACGCATCCCATTCATCGCCACAGTCGTAATTGTCGATTGTGGTTGAGCTGCACATTGCACAGGTTGTTCATTTACTGGCGTTGGGTTATTACGATAGTAAACTGCCTCAACATCTTCTTTACAGACACGGCCACGAGTACCTGAAACACGGCAATCATTTAGGTTAATGCCCCACTGCTTTGCTAAACGACGTGCTACAGGCGTTGCTAAAACTTGGCTATCATCGGCCGTAGATTTAATCACTTTAGCCTGAGTTTGCTGCTTAATATCAGGCCATTGACCACCAGCAGCCTGTACAGCCTTCTGGATGTCTTGAACACTAATACGTCCTTCACGACCAGAACCTGTGACTTTTGCCAAGTTTACATTGTGTTTTTCTGCAAGCTTCAATGCATGCGGCGTTGCAAACAACTCATTAGATGTTTGATAGCCTTGTAATGACTCGGGTACAGCGTAGTCATCTTTCGCTACCTTTGCAGGAGCTGAAGCACTAGCTGCTACAGTCTGTGGCTGTTCTGCTTTTTCAGCAATAGGTGCAGATGTTTCCGCTTTACTTTGTTCCGAAGGTGCTTGAGCTGCTGAACCACCTAATGATGCGATAAACTTTTCAATTTCTGCATCAGAAACTTCACTATCAGCACATACGGCAATAAGACCACCAACAGGTAAAGTATCACCATCTTTCGCTAAAATTTTACGGAGCGTTCCAGCAAAAGGCGCTTCTAACACATTGACGATTTTTGTGGTTTCAATTTCACAAATTTCATCGCCCTTATTAAAGCTATCACCCTCTTTAATCAACCATTGGGCGATCGTGCCTTCTTCCATGGATAATCCCCATTTCGGGATCTCCAGCGTTTTAATTTCGCTCATCCTAAGCCTCCAATGTTTTTCGCACAGCTTGCTCAATACGCTCTACACTTGGAATCCATTCTTTTTCTAAAACTGGAGAGAATGGAACAGGCGTATGTGGTGGCGTTACGAGTTCAACAGGTGCTTTCAAATAGTGGAAACCTTTTTGCGCGATCAGTGCAGCAACATCATGACCAAAACCACAGCGTGCCGCTGATTCATCCACAATAACCACACGTCCAGTCGATGCAACAGACTCTAAAATTCCTTCTTCATCCAGAGGTGAAATTGTTCGAGGGTCGACCACTTCAACCGAAATGCCATCTTTTGCCAGTTTGTCTGCTACTTCATTGGCACGGTGTACCATTAGGCCTAAAGCAATAATGGTCACATCTGTCCCTTCACGGGTATAATTTGCTACACCAAAAGGAATAGTATAGGCATCATCTGGAACTTCGCCTTTAATGTCATAAAGCATTTTATGCTCACAGAACACTACAGGGTCATCATCACGAATAGCCTGAATTAATAGCCCTTTCACATCATATGGGCTAGATGGAACCACAACTTTTAAGCCGGGAACTGCGGCAAATACGTTATATGGTGACTGAGAATGCTGGGCTGCCGCAGAAAAACCTGCGCCAATCATGCCACGTACCACCATTGGCGCTTTTGCTTTTCCACCGAACATATAACGGAACTTAGCGGCTTGGTTATAAAGCATGTCATGACACACGCCATAGAAATCCATAAACATTAAATCGGCAACAGGACGTAAACCTGTTGCTGCAGCACCAGCAGCCATACCGATAATTGCAGACTCGGTAATTGGCGTATCAATAACACGTTCCGAACCAAATTCTGTCCATAAACCTTTGGTTACGCCCAATACACCACCGAAACCTTCTAATTGGTTTTCTTCAGTGTTTTTACCGCCGTGCCCACCGCGAACATCTTCACCAACAACAAATACGGTTGGATCACGGCGCATTTCTGATTCAATGGCTTCTTTAATTGCATTACGAAAACTTTTATTTGGCATCTTTACTATTCCTTTAGTAAGAGACATAGACGTCAGTAAGGAGTTGTTCTGGTTTCGGATATGCCGAAGCACGGGCTTTAGCAACGGCATCATCAACATTTGCCTTTGAAGCTGCATCAATCTCGTCTAGTTTGGCTTCATCAATTTTGCCTTTGACTTTCTCACGGAAAATTTTCAAAGGATCTTTATTTTCTTTGATGAACTCGACTTCTTCTTTAGAACGAATCAAGCCAGGATCACCTTCGAAGTGGCCATAAAAACGGTTTGTGATGGTTTCAATCACGCTTGGACCTTCACCACGGCGCGCGCGTTCAATGGCAGTTTGAGCGGCTTCATAGACGGCAAAGAAGTCTGTACCATCAACTTTAACTGCCGGTAAACCAAAGCCTGCTGCACGACCAGCAATGTCTTTACTTCCTACTGCGTAATCATGACCAGTACCTTCGCCAAAGCCGTTATTTTCAAAAACGAAAATTACTGGAAGTTTAAGAACAACAGCCATGTTCATCGCTTCAAAAGTAAGGCCTTGGTTTGAACCACCATCACCTGTAAAAGACAGTCCGACGCCACCAGTCTTTAAGGTTTTCGCTGTCAACGCTGCACCAATTGCTAAAGGAGGCCCACCACCCACAATCCCGTTGGCACCGAGCATACCTTTA